>CAZXGE010000059.1:0-6008 GCA_964640445.1 uncultured Candidatus Peribacteria bacterium | reverse complement strand
TTCTGCGTCAACTGCGTCATTTGCTACTCATCGTATTACTAATACGTCTCGGTCGCAAATTCCTTGTTTGCTTGAATTTTATCATTTTTCAGAGCTTCCTTTAGTAGCATGATAATCGCCCAGGCGACTTTTTACAAGGGTTTTAGGTAGGCGAACAGGAAGACGCAAAGCCTATTGTCTATACATTAGTCATTCTTTAAATTTGGATATTGGCATCTTTTAAAATGGCACTGAGAGTGCCTTTTGGTATATCCTTGGAATGCATAGGTATGGTCACTTTTAGGTTTTTTTCATCATTCCTGAAGATTGCATGGCTGCCATTTTGTCTAGTAAAGACAAAGCCGTTCCTTTTTAGCAGTTTTACAAGTTTTTTAGGCGTGAAATCGAATTTAGACATTGGCAATTTCTTTGTCATTAGCTTCAATTACTGCCTGCATGGATTGTTTGTCGATTTCGTCTTCCAGGTAAAGCAAAGCGGCATTTTTTAAATGTATCAATGCTTCCTCTTTGGTTCTTCCAAAAGTGTGGCAACCCTTTAGTTCTGGACAAAAAGCATGCCACTGGTCACCATCTTTTTCTAACTTGAAAGTCAAAGCCATTTTAAAAGGATCATACAAATTACTAGCTCATTTTATACACTAATTACTTTTGTTTTTCAATGGGATATGTTTAATTTTGCATAGGCTGCCGCTGCAATCATCGCTGCATTGTCTGTGCAAAAGCTAAACTCTTCGGGATAGCGAAATTTCAAGTTTTCTGGCTTGTGTTCGTTGATGTAGTTTCTTAAGGTAAGATTGGCGGAAACGCCTCCGGCTAGGTGGATTTCTTGAGCGCCAAATCGTTGTGCGGCTTTTAGGAGTTTTTCTGTGAGGTTTTTGGCAACAGTTAGTTCAAAATTTTTGGCAATATCCGAGATTTCTTGTTCGCTTAGGTTCCTTTCGCCGTGATTGGTTAATTTTTGGATCAGATAAAGTACCGAAGTTTTCAAACCGGAAAAGCTGAAATCGAAATCGGTTTTAAGTTTCGGTTGGGGGAATTTGTAAGTATTTTCCTTGCCGGCTAGAGCTGCTTTGGCTACGGAGGGACCGCCTGGGTAGGGGAGGCCTAGCATTTTGGCGACTTTATCGAATGCTTCGCCGGCGGCATCATCTTGGGTTTCGCCAAGTAGTTGGATCTCGGTCGGTGACTTCAGGAGGTAGAGGTTGTTGTGGCCACCAGAAACTGTCAGGGTCACGATCGGATACTTGAACTCCTGAGGATCGCGCTTGAGCCAATTGCTAAAAATATGACCTTCGATATGGTCGATGTCGCGATAGGGTTTGTTGTGAATATAGGCTAAAGTTCTAGCTGTTTGGATGCCCATCATGAGCGAGCTTAGAAGTCCGGGTTTTTCGGTGGCGACAATTAAATCTAGTTCTTCAATTGTGACGCCGGCTTTTTCTAAGGCTTCTTTGTAAACGAATGGCAAAATTTTGATGTGCTCACGCGCGGCAATTTCGGGCACAACGCCTCCGGTTAATTTATGTTTTTCGATCTGACTAGCAATAACATTGCTCAGGACTTCAGTGCCATTGCGAACTACAGCAGCAGCGGTTTCATCGCATGATGTTTCGATGGCAAGGATGAGCATAGATTTGAGCTTAATCTTAACCCAAAATCTAGCAAATAAATTCGATTTTACAAACTAAAAAAACCCTCCCATTGCTGAGAGGGCCTAAGTGGATCGCTTCAGGCTATTCTATCGCCGACTAAAATAAAGAAAGGGGTAAAGTCGGTGAGAATAATTTGCTCTAAAGTTATCCGCTTATTGCAGAGCACTACTCTACCATTTGTGTACCAAATAAATTTGGTTCGCCTCAATTCCGATTAGATTATCGTCTTACGGATCGGACGGCTTGTTTTTTGTGTCGACATAGTGTACAAGTTTAAGCGTACAAAGACTAGTGACACCAAGCTTTTGAAGGGGGTGCGGTATAAGCTAGTGAGACTTAGACCATCATGAAGCGAAATTGTTTGAAAGAACAAGGAACTAATAATTTGAGTAACCTCGTGAAATCCTTGGATTTTGAGGTTAAGTGGAAAGATCAGAATGGAGAGAACCCTTTTAAGGCCTATAAAAATTTAGGCAGGGTTCTCTCAGATAAACAATAGTTGCCCACTTTTGTTTATGACTCCTATGTCCATGATTTGGATCTCAGTGATGTCAATGTGCCGGTGACTGCTTCGTTGTAGTGAAGAAATCATGTAATAATACCAAATAGAAAATTATTTGCAAATTACAGCTATTGCCTCAAAGGTATTTTATATTTTTAGTCGATTTGCAGGGCGGAAAAAGTAGCTTTTCGACTGGCTTTGTGTTAAAATAAAAACATAACAAAAATTAAATATTTATGCAGTTAACAGCATTGGCAATTGTCAAAGAATTGCGGGCAAATGGTCACGAGGCTTATTTCGCCGGTGGGTTTGTGCGTGATTTATTGCTTGGTTTAAAGCCCAAAGACATTGATATTGCCACTAGTGCGACTCCCGACCAATTAGAAAAAATATTCCCCAAAACAGTAGCGGTTGGCCGTGATTTTGGTGTAATGCTGGTTCTCAGTGCCGGTAAAGCATTTGAAGTTGCCACATTCCGTAGCGATCATGATTATGAAGATGGTCGTCGTCCTAGTCGTGTGGAGTTTGTTGATGCCAAAGCCGATGCCTATCGTCGCGATTTTACGATTAATGGCCTGTTTTACGACCCAGTTGCCGATCAGATTTTAGATTTTGTTGGTGGGCAAGATGATTTGGAGAAAAAATTAATTTGTTTTATCGGGGATCCCGAAGCGAGAATTTTGGAGGACCATCTGCGGATTATTCGGGCGGTTCGTTTTAAAAATGCCTATAATCTACAATATCATCCTGCGACTTATGCCGCTTTGAAAAAGTACGCTAACTTACTGGCCAAAGTGGCGGGGGAGCGTATCCAGTTAGAGTTAGATAAGATTTTGGTTGGACCTAATCGGGATTTGGCTATTAGAGATATGGAGGATTTGGGTTTATTGAATGTGATTTTGCCCGAGGTGCAGGATTTAAAGGGCTTGGCACAGCCGTACCAATATCACCAAGAGGGTGATGTTTTTGAGCACACGATGCTGGCTCTGAAATCCATGCCTACTGGAAAGCCGGTTTCCCTTTATTGGGCTGTATTGCTTCATGATGTTGGTAAGAAGGCCACATTTTCCGAAGATGATGACCGGATCCGCTACGATGGTCATGCTCGTGAATCAGCAAACATGGCTCAGAAAATCTTAAAAAGATTCAATTACCCCCAGAATCTGATTAAAAAAGTTAGTTGGCTTTGCCTGGAGCATATGAGTTTATTGTTTGTTTTGGAAATGCCCAAGCCGGCAAGAATTAAATGGTTCCTAAAGCCATGGTTTTTGGATCTCTTGGCGGTGCATAAGGCCGACGTTTTGGGTACAGTCCCGAGTTCGCTTGAGGAATATCAGCAAATTCGTAAATTATATAGTCAGGATGTCGGTAGTTTGCCGCAGAGATTTAAAAGATTGATTACTGGCGATGAAGTGATGGCAATTTGTGGTCTGGCCCCCGGACCCAAGTTGGGTGAGATCATGGAAGCTCTCGACCTAAAGCAACAAGCCGGAGAGCTTGTTAGTAAGCTTCAGGCTCGTGCTTGGCTTAAGAAAGAATATGCTTAGACCAATTTGTCTTTGCGTAGTTTTTTCATAACTTCAAAGCCCCAAATTTGTGCTGCGCCAATTACCAATATATAAGCAACAAATTTCAATAAGCCGCCAACTACTGGAATCAGACTCAGTAACTCGATGATTGTAAGGCCAAGAGCTAAAACCCCAAACGCTTCCATTCGAGTTAGTTCCTTTGGTGTTTTGAAAATGAAATAACCAATGCTGAAGCCTGCTAGCACTTTTGCAACTAGGATGAAGCCAATGAATTTGGTGAGCATTAACAAGGAAATTTTAATCCCCACAACGCTGATCATGATTAGGATACTTGCTAGTGGTATGCCAAAGATTGTGGCAAGACCGATCCCTAGGCTTGGTAGCGGTTTGGCTTTTAGAGTATTGGTGATGTTGGGTAGGAAATTTGGTACGGCTAAGACGAACACCAAGCCCAAAACCAGATTAACGATTAAGAATAGTAAACTGGAACCAAAATCAAAACCAGCCTTGGCGTGCTTGCCTGCTGCTGTTGGTGTCATTTCGTTTTTGGTATCAATTTCAAAATTATTGGCAGTAATTTTTTCAGCTAGCTGTGCCTCAGTTAGTGCACCTGAGTAGTTGAATGTACCAGCAACTGTACCCGCTTGTAGGCTTGTTAATCTTTCGAAAGAGACTTTGGCTTCACCGTTGATCTTACCGTAGAAATCGAATTCATCGACAAACGCATAGGCATCGCCATTGACCGTACCAGCAAGTTCCAATGTGCCGCCTACAACAAATAACTGACCATTGATCACGGCTTCGGGACCAATTTTTACTTGTTTAGCAAAAACAATAGCATCTCCATTGACAGTATTGTTGATTTCCACTGTTTTTAATGAAGCTAGGCGAATATCATCTTTAACTTCAGCATCCACCACCGCCGATGTTATGGCAAACATAACCAGGTCACCGCTAATTGCTGAGGAAATGCCAACATAATCTGCTAAGCCCCAGAGATCTCCGTCAAGTGCTTTGGTAAGGCGTAGATCGTTGGCTGTGAAAGCATAGATGTCATCCTTAGTTTCCTCGCTAATCACGATATTGTCATATTCATCTTCGGCGGTAATAATTGTCATTGCCTGACTGGAAACGGGGACTAATAAAAGGACAAGCCCCAATAGTGCTACGAACATTTTTTGTAATCTATGCTGTATAGTTTGCATTAGTATTGATTTTAAGTTTAACAATTGTAATTATTGCCAGGAGTATGACATTTTGTAAAGTAGATGATTGAGAATTTATGCAGATTAGAGGCGGCAATTAAGTACCTATAGTTAGTTGGAATTATTAATCACACGCATCAATAAATGGAGCTAATTATTTATAAGATAGGTAAGACAGCGGCAGAGTGGGAGAGTTTAGTGGGGAAGTATCTCAATTTTTTGAAACCAGATCGTTTGCTGATCGAAGCAATTAAGCCAGAACGAGACCTTGGTTTGGAGAATCAAGCTTTAGTTAGTCGGATTAATTTCAGCTATCCAGTCCTAGTCTTGACTGAACATGGCCAAACTTATAATACGCTCGAATTCAGTGATTTGCTGACAAACGAGGCCAGTGCAACTGGCCGAATTCAGTTTGTAATTGGTGGTGCTTTTGGTTTTGAGAAAACAGTTTTGGCTGATTTAAAGCAAAAAGGTGCAAAATTAATCTCGCTTAGTCCAATGACGATGCAGCATGATTTGGCTTTGGTTGTATTGTTGGAGCAGTTGTTTCGGGCTAAGACAATTAGGGAAGGGCGCAAATATCACTATTAGGAAGTTCTGAAAAATGCGTACTTTTGCGTCGACTGTGGGCTTTCCTTGTTCATGTTTATTTCGAGCTTGCCCGATTGACCATAATCGCCAAATCTTGTTTGAGAATATTCAGCCTGCCACCAAATTTGCCATCGGCAAAGCCTTTGATGATGCCGGCTTCAGCTAGTTTTTGGATAGCAGTTTTTGCCCAATCAGTTTGGTCATCTTTAAATGCGATTGTAGTTTTTTTGTCTAGCTTTATCTCCAAGCGCTCAAACTCGCGGATTAACATGACGGCTATTTCATCTCTAGTAAGCGGAGTTTGCATACCTAGTTCGCCAGTAGCTCTACCTTCGACGATCCCATTTTCCTCGGCAAAATCAGCATAAGGTTTACACCAGTCGGGTGTGTCGCTGAAATTATCTGTTTTGACTGTTTTGTTGATTTCCCAGGCAAAAACTCTGGCCATAATTACCAAGGCTTCACACTTGTTTGTCGGTTTTTCCGGATCCTTGGTGATGATTTCTTTGGTCAAAACTAATTTTACTTC
>CAZXGE010000058.1:0-6015 GCA_964640445.1 uncultured Candidatus Peribacteria bacterium | reverse complement strand
AGGTGATTCCTAAGCCTGATGATTTTGCTGATGCTTTGGCTGTGGCGTTATGCCATGGTGGTAGGGGGTATGGGTGAGAGTGAGGAGTTATGTTTTTTGAATTTCAGGTTAATAAACTAGGGGGTTACTACTATATCTGCATTTTTAGCTTGTTGATTTAACCATTTGAGCTCTGCGGGTTTGATCACATTTTCGAACCATATTCTTAATGTTTCTGGGTTTTCATTCCTTTCTGTTACATCGCGATTGTATTTTCTTTGCCATCTTGTTTTTTCATCTATATCCAAAAAAACAGAATAATGTTTAAGTCTAATTCCTTGTATTATATCAAGTATTCTTTGGTCCATTGTGTAAAGTCCTTCGAATATTAGTGGTCGATTTGTTAATTGAAATTCTCTTTCACCGACTCTTCTCGACATTGCATGGGAAAAAATAGGTATAGGCGTAGCGTTTTTATTGAAGATGTCTGTTATGTTCTTTATTAGTAGTTCCCATTGGTAGCAATCTGGTGTATCCCATTGTCTAATGCCATGTTCTGGCATTACTAATTCCATGTCTTCTTCGTTTTTGAAATAGTTATCTTGGGATAAGTTCTGAGCTTTAAGTACATTCGATATTTTCTGGGAAATAGTACTTTTGCCGCTACCTGTTGGTCCAGCGATTAGCAGAATGTCTGGTTTTTCATTTATGCATTTAGTTGAAATGAATTTTACTGCATCGCATTCTTTTATTGTAATCATGAATTTATATTTTGCTAATTTACATTAATTTTTGTTGACAATTTATACGAAAATTAAATAGACTGATCAAGACTATGTTTAAAAATTAGATTATAGATGCTTACCTATGAAGGGTTAGGTTCAGATGCTGACAAGGATGCAGTTCATATTGCAACCAGGAGTTTGGATAAAGGAGTTTTTCCTGGTGCTTTTTGTTTTGTGTCTCCTGATATTGCTGGTGATGATGAGTATTGTTACCTGAAGCATTCAGATGGTGCAGGTAGTAAGGTGAATGTTGCTTATATGGCTGTTAAAGAAGGTATTTGTCCTGTTGATGTTTGGAAATGGATAGCTCAAGATAGTTTGGTTATGAATATTGATGACATGGCGGCAGTAGGTGCGGTGGATGGATTTAAGCTGACAAATTGTATTGATAGAAACCCATTAGTTATTGGTGATGAAGTAGTAGCAAAGATTATTGAGGGATATGTAGATGTGATTAGTCGGTTTTCAAAATGGAGTAAAATTGAGATGTGTGGTGGTGAGACTGCTGATACCGGTAATAATGTTCGTACTTTGGTTGTTAATTCAGATGTTTCTGTTCGAATGAAGAGGCGGGATGTTATTGACGCTAGTAATACTGGTCCTGGTGATGTTTTGATTGGGTTTGCATCCTATGGTAGATCTAGTTATGAACATTTTTATAATTCTGGAATTAGTAGTAATGGTTTTACTTTGCTAACTCACGCAATGTTGAATGGGGTATACAAGAGGAAATACCCTGAAACATTTGATCCTAATATTTTTGAAAGTGCCTATTCGGGTAAATTTACTTTAGATTCACTAGTCCCTGGGCTGAATGTTACATTGGCAGAAGCTATGTTGTCTCCAACCAGATCTTATTTGCCTTTAGTTAAGAAATTGTTAGAAGATGGTGGTCGTGGTATAAAGGGTATTTTTAATTGCACAGGCGGTGGATTAACGAAGCCAATACGATTTGGTAGAGATGTTAAATATGTTTTTGATGATATGTTAGGTCCTGGACATTTTTTTACACATATTATTGAAAGTGCGAATATATCTGGACGTGAATTGTATAGAACGTTTAACATGGGTTGTAGATTGGTAGTTTCTTGTTCGCCTGAGGTTGTGGATAGTGTTATAAGGGTTGCATCTGGTTTTGATATTGAGGCTAAGGTGGTTGGTCGTGTGGAGAATTCTTCTAGACCAGGTTTTAATCAGGTGGAAGTATTAGATCCAGTCAGTCGGGATGTTTTTTATTACGAGAAGCAGTATGTCAAAAATTAAGGTTGGGCTTCCAAAGGGTAGATTTTGTGAAAATAGTTTGTCTATAATAGCGAATGAAATTGATAGAGATTTTTCTGAAATAAAAAATAGTCGTTGTTTGTTTTTTGAATCAGAAAGGTTTCTTTTTTACTTGTTAAAGCCATCTGATATCTGTAAGTGTATTTTTAGCAATGTGATTGACATTGGGATTGTACCTGATGAATGGATTTTGGAATTTGAATTACAGCATGATGTTTTTTTTCAAAAATTGAAAAAAATTGAATGGATAAAGACTAGAATTAGTCTTTTAGCAAAAATTGGTAATGTTGATCTAGTTAAAGATGGGGATGTTCTTGTTTCCTCTTATCCGTATTCTGTGAAAAGTTATTTTTATAAATCACTAGGGTTGAAAATTGATGTTTATAGTTTGAATGGCTCAGTTGAGGCCTTTGTAGGCAATGTTTTTGATTTTGGTGTAGATTGTGTTGAATCTGGTGGGACGTTAGTAGCCAATGATTTGGTGGAAAAAGATGTTCTTTTTAGCGATCTGTCTTTGTCTTTAGTTAAGAAGTCAGGTGTTGAAATTGATTTAGTATCTGTTGATAGTTTATTTAATAATGATGATAAGGTATGTCACTTTTAGATATTAGTCCGTTATATCGTATCGAAACATTAATGAGTGGTAATTTTAGTTCTAGTTTGACTGTTTTCTGTCCTTTGTCTAATTGTGATATTGATTCTTATGATTCGGAATCTAGGCTAGAAATACTGATGTGTATACGTGACTTGTTGTTTGCGATGAATGTTTTTGATGAATTGTTTACTGAAATTACAGGATTTAAGAGGCATTTATACATACTAGGTGATGGGACGATATTTAATTTTATGAATAAGAGGATTTTGTATGATACTATTGATATAATTGACAAGTCCTATTGCCTAGAGTTGGTAGGCACATTAGGCTTGATATATCGTTTTAATGTAGCTAAGAAATTTGGATATAGAGATACAAAAATAATGCAATTGAGATTAAATGGGTGGGGTAGGGCTTATTGTTTTAAGGAAGAGAATATTGTTAGGTATCAAGAACTCAAAGCAGATCTATATAAGTATTGGTTTCCAATAATTTTTGAATATCAAAAAGAATATATTGAGCTGGTTGGATTGTGTGATAGTATTGAGAGGCCAATTGATGTTGAAGGTATTCAGGTAATTAATGAAAGGTTGCCATTACAACTTGTTACATAACCAATTTTATGAAAGAAAAATATTTAATTATAACAGGTGCTTCTTCTGGTATAGGTAAAGCGGTTGCAATTGCTGCTGCTAAACATGGTTTTAATTTGGTTTTATCTGGAAGAAATTCAGAAAATCTTAATTTAACAGTGTCCTCGTGTGAAATTTATGGTGGCAAAGTGATATCTGTTTGTGGTGATATTACAGATCCTAAAAAGCAAAAAGAAATTATAGAATTGGCAAGTAATTTTGGAATTTTGATTGGTTTAGTAAATGCTGCTGGTGTTGGTAATTTTGGTAGTGTTTCTGAAATTACGGATGCAATGTTGGATGAGATGTTTGATGTGAATGTCAAGGCTATGTTTGTTTTAAGTAGGGAAGTTTTAAAGTTGAAGGTTTCTGAAGATTTTCTTAATATAATAAATATTAGTTCTGATTGTGATCAGGTAGCTTTCCCAGATGCTTCAGGTTATTGTGCAACTAAAGGTGGTGTTTTAATGATGTCAAAAGCTCTTGGTTTAGCTCTTAGAAAAAATAATGTTAGAGTCACATGTATTTCTCCAGGCAGAGTTGATACGCATTTCAATAATAAAAAGCCTGGTATGAGAATAGGTGCTTTGCAGCCGGATGAGGTTGCTGAAGTAGTTATGTTTGTGATAAATGCTCACAAGAATATCGAATTGCAAGAGATACGTATTGATAGTATGTCTAGAACTTGGTAGATAATGTATAATTATGAAATCAGTTATTTTTGATCTTGATGGTACTCTAGTTGATTCCCAGCCTTTACAATTTTTTTCATATAGGACTGCTTTTGCTGAAATTGATTTAGATTTGTCATGGACTGATTGGAAGAAATATTGGGTTAATTCTTCTATAAACGCCTATGAATGGGCGATTATTAAGGGAATTGATTTTGATGTTGAAGCACTTAGGCAAAGGAAGAGGGTTATATATGAAAATTTGATTAAGTCTGAATTAAAGGTTAAGCCTGGTGCGATTGAATTAGTTGATGATTTGCTTGAAAATGGTTTTAAGTTGGGGATTGCATCATCTTCAAGTATTGAATCCATAGAGTTTATTGCTGATCTTTTATTTAAAAATAAGTTTAGTATTCTGCAATCAGACACTTTATTAGATAATAGAAAGCCTCATCCTGAAATTTTCACTCTCACAATGAAAAGATTAGGATCTTTGCCGTCGGAAACAGTCATTATTGAAGATTCGGTGAGTGGTTATAATGCTGCTGTTGATTCAGGTGCAATTTCAATTATTTGTCCAGATTCTAGAATTATGCCAAAGTATGAATTCTTAAGAGCAAATAAGCTTGTTTACTCTTTGCATGATTTGAATGTAGTCGACATATTAGACCTCTTAAGTAAATAATTCTTTTAAATCTTTTTCTTTTATTAAATTTTCAACTGGTAGAAATAAATTTTGTGGCAATTTATTGTAGTTAAACCATTTCCATTCTGTGCATTTTCCTGGTTCCATGTTTTTTATTATTCCTTTTTTATAAGTTGATAGTATGAAAACTGTTATATAATGTTTGTTTTCAATCCTGAAATAATCATTTGTTACATGGAATGGTGAATTATGACATTGAATATCTATTCCAAGCTCTTCTATTGCTTCGCGTTTTGCGCAATCAGAAAAGCTTTCTCCATATTCAAGATGTCCACCTGGCATGCCCCATGTATTTGATCCATGTCCATTTTTTCTTAATCCAAGAAGTATGTTTTTTTTCTTATTTACTAAAATAATAGATACTCCTATTTTTGGTTTTTTATCTCTTTTTTTAGTATTTAATTTATTTAGAATGGAAATTATCTTTTTCATGTTTGTGGATTTATTTAAAATTTAACTGATTTTCATTACAGCTTGAAAGTAGTAATCAGGCGTTCGCGATTATTTTGGCCGGCATTACAAACTACGATTTCATCGCCTTTGCCAGCTAGTTTGTGTTCTAGGAGTGCGGTTCTAAGGAAAGGGGTTGGGTTTGTGGGGTCGATGTCGGTTTTGGTGAAAACGGTGTTAATACCCCAGCAGAGTGTGAGTTGGCGGCGGATTCTTTCGCTATTAGTGTAGACTACTAGTGGTACGAAGGTGCGGAATTTGGCGATGGAGCGTGCGGTGTGACCACTGTTGGTAACGGCGACTAGAAGCTTGGCTTCTAGGTCTTGGGCTAATTCGACCGCGTTTTCGGTGATGGCGTTGATTGGTGTGTTTTTGCTGTTTTTGACTTTTAATAAATCTTCATCTTTGGCTAATTCATGTTCGATGGTTTTGATCACTTCACTTAAGGTTTCGACTGTTTCGATTGGATAGTTACCAACTGCTGTTTCGTTGGAAAGCATGATGGCGTCGGTGTAATCGAAGACAGAGTTGGCCGCATCGCTAATTTCGGCTCTTGTAGGGCGAGGGTTTTCGATCATAGAGCTGAAAACTTGTGTGGCGATGATGACGGGTTTGGCATGTCGATTGGCTGTTTCGATGATTTTCCTTTGCACTAATGGTACTTTTGCTGCTGGATCACCTCGAGCTACCATGATGGAGTCGGTTTTGATTGTAATTGCTTCTAGGTTGTCGATAGCTTCGGGGCGTTCAATTTTGGCGACAATATTGGGGTAGAATTTTAATTCTTCACATTTTGTTTTTAGATACTGAATGTCTTCGGCAGTGCGTACGAAAGATAAGGCGACGAAGTCTACTTTGGTTTGGGCGGCGAATTTTAGGTCTTCGAGATCCTTTTCGGTGAGGGCATTAGATTGTA
>CAZXGE010000057.1:0-6125 GCA_964640445.1 uncultured Candidatus Peribacteria bacterium | reverse complement strand
GACGACTTTTTACTGAACATCCCAAATCCGGTGAGCTGGAACTAGTTGAAGAAGGTCAGATCCAAGGCTATAACATGTGCTTATCCGAATTCCAAGCTGCAGTTTTGAGCGATCGGTTATCTCATTTAGATAGTGAAAACGAAATCCGACATATGAATGCACGCATACTAACAGAATTACTACATGACATCGAAGGTGTTAGTACATTGAAATTCTATCCTCAGGTTACAACTTTCGTTTATTATAATTTTGTAATCAGATTGGATCTTAATAAGTTCGGTGGAAAATGCATTGACGCTATTGCCAAAGCCATGAGTGCAGAGTTGGCAACATTAGTGAGGCCAATTTATCGACCTATGAATAAACATACCCTCTATACTCCTCTGTTGTGTTCCAGGGTTCCCAATACCTCTGAAGTGCGACAACTGTTGGATCCGAATAGATTTAATTTGCCACATGCGGAAGAGGCAAGAAAAGTTTGCTTAACTATACCCCACTGGGTTTTACTCGATGGTGAAGAAGGAATGAAAGATATCGCAAAAGCCCTCAAGAAACTTAAAAACTCGAGCGAAAGTATTCCAGAGACAGGTTCTCTTGCAGCCAGCTAAATCAGCTTTGCATAAGAAGTATAACGTTTGGACTTCTGGATTTCTTCAGAAATCAGTTGGCCGTTTTTCTTGAAAACTTTGTAGGCACTGCTCTGTGGACTTGAGTTGATAACCCTGTACGAGTCGTCTATAAATTCGATGGCGCAACCTTCATCGATAGCAATCCCAGTATTACTTGTTTTTCGCATCATTATTGAGAACCACTCTTTTCGAGGTATTCCAAATGTGCCACTATTATAATGTGGGCATAAAATACCTTTTAAAAAACCAAGGCCATGTACATTGATGTAGTTCCATTTACTGGAGTTGTAAAAGGACATGGAGTCGCTGTGCCCACCTTCGAACCAGCAAATAGCTCCAGCACTAATCCCAGAGAGCACGATACCGGCTTCCCACGCTTTTTTTAAAATTCGGTCAACCCCCAATCGCCTCCAGAGCCTTATCATCTTTAAGGTGTTTCCTCCACCAACATAAATAGCATCTGCACCCATAATAATATCTTTAATTTCTGCATGTGTGGGAGTATTTATGCAGAGTTTTAGGAAGGAAACTTTACAGCCTAGCTCTTTCTCAAAGTAATTAAAAAAATCTTGACAATAAGCCTCTTCATCAGATTTTGCCGTAGGAATAAACAAAATTTTAGGATGTAACTTGCCAGTCAATTCAATGATTCGCTTATCAATACTAAGTGTCTCATGTTCAGTGATCTCACCTCCACCAATAGCGACTATTTTTTTTGTAATTTTTCTCATATTAATCAGTGTAAATTAATCTTAATAAATTTAAATTGACGTAGGTAGATATTTAAAAAGATTGCCCCTGTCATGTGAAAGTTTTTTAGAAACATCGCGGTAGTGTCGTCTTTCTAGCAACTTCATCCTGCGAAATGAAGTTATACCAAGTAGCAAATAGCTCAGGCGGAAATAGGAGATCGGCTTTTGTGTTGCCAATAATGTTACGCAGATGATCGGAATTTCTTTCTTTTTCGCCAAAATAATTGGGTTATTTTGTATATAGCCAATGATAATCATAGGCATGTGGTTAACTCAAGACATTAATTAAGTTAATAGTTTTAAAACTTTGTATTTGCAAGAAATATTTTAAATTTCCTTGACCACAATAGTTTAAACAAATATTATCAATCAGCCAATAGATTTTATTAATGGTTTTATGAAATTAGCCTTGGAAGAAAATAAACTCAGCACTTCTCCGTCAGATTTGACACAACCCATTGAGGCTAGAGATCTTTTAGATAAAGTCGGTCAAACGGCCTCCGTAGAAGGTTTGATTCTGAATGTTAGAACCTTGAAATGGGGAGGTTTTGCCATTCTCAAAACGCCAACGAGTACGATTCAAGTAGTATTTTCTTCCGAACAACTTTCCCTATTTCAAAAAGGTAGTTTTGTCAGAGTAACAGGTGAGGTAAGAGTAAAAAAATCCAGAAGCTCTACTCCTGAAGTAGAAGTTGCTTGCCATAATGTCAACGTTCTCGGCTCACCAAAAGTAGACCCCTCATTTGACATCGGAGGGGTGAGTCTATCAGTATCGCAATCAGCAGTCTTAGATGAAAGGCTTCTTAGTCTTAGAAATCCAACCGAAAGGGCAATTTTCCAAGTTCAAGCGGAAATTGCTAGAGCATTTAGGGAATTTTTAAACGGGCAACGATTTACAGAAATTTTCTCACCGAAAATTGTGGGTGGAAATGCTGAAGGTGGTGCCAATGTATTCGGCCTGGACTATTTTGGTGCCCCTGCCTTTTTGGCTCAAAGCCCTCAGTTTTACAAACAATTCATGGTGCCTGTGCACGGCAGAGTTTTTGAAATTGGACCAGTCTTTAGAGCGGAACCTTCCAGGACTTCAAGGCATCTCACAACCTATACTTCAATGGATCTTGAAATGGGGCCTATTAAAGGGTTCGAGGACGTGATGCAAATGGAAGCCGCAATGATGTATCATATCGTTACTTCTGTTCGAGAAAATTGTGCTGAAGCTTTTGACCTTTTTAGGAAAAATGGGCAACTTCAAAATAAGCTACCTGAACTGCTAGACAGCATACCTCAAGTTAGATTTACGGACGCAAAAAGAATGATATATGATTGCTTTGGAAAAAAATCCAATGACGATAACGACCTTGAGCCTGAAGACGAAAGGTTAATCTCTAGGGTCATAAAGGATCAAACTGGATCTGAATTCGTTTTCGTTACCCATTATCCTTGGGCTAAACGTCCTTTCTACACCAAAAGGGATCCAGATGACGGCAGGTTTACAAAGAGCTTTGATCTTCTTTTCAGGGGAATTGAAATCACGTCTGGCGGACAAAGAATAAATGAATACGACGAACAGGTGCAAGCCATGATAGACAAGGGATTAAATCCCTCAGATTTTGAGCAATTCTTACGTTTGCACCAGTTGGGCACACCTCCACATGGTGGGCTTGGGCTTGGACTTGAACGTCTAACCATGCAACTTACAGGTGTTGATAACATCAAACGGGCAACCCTCTTTCCAAGGGATATGTCTAGGCTGAGTCCTTAGGATTCTAAAATAAAGTACAGATCATTATTAGATGAATCGGTGGTGAACATATATGTTAAAACAGCGTATTTATTTGGAAAAAGGCTGGGTATGGGTGTGCCTGCTTTGCTTTTTGTTTCGCACATACAACTTACACGCGCCCTCCTGCAAGGGGCTTGAGGCGCGTTGAGATTTGGCATGAGTGTGACAGTGTGCGTTGAAAAGGGGCGGGCAACGTACCTTGCCCGCGCAGGCTTCAGTAAGAAATTTCTGGAGGATAGCCTCCAGATGTCATAAAATGACTACGAACTGCATCATACAAGCAGCTCTTTGGAACTCCCTATACGAGAAAGTTCGGACTATATTCGCAGTAGAACAAGAGGTCTAGATGCTATTTATCGGCTCTAGGACAGTGAAGTGATTTTGTTCTGGGTCGTGTATTTTGTTGATTTCAAAGATTTATATTGTATTAGTGTGGACCCTGTGGAATGAGATTTTGTAGCGGTTTGTCACTAGTCAGGCTCTTTTTAATTAATTTAAACACACCTCCATTTTCCCCCTTGCGCTTTTGCTTTACTAGGAGGAGAATCAATTTGTAATTTAAAAAGTAAAAAACAATGTTATTCAAATTTCCTAATTCGGCTAAGCTCAAATTTTTGGCTTTAAGTTCGCTTTTTTGTCTTCTGCTATCTGTTTTTGTTTTGCCGGCATTTGCCGATTATTCGGGGCGGGGTAGTTTGGCTATAGCTGATCCTAGTTTAGATTTTCGTGCCAAAGAATTTCAAGAAGCTACGCTAACGATCGCCACCGATCAGGATTTTAATCCAGATCTGAGCTGTATTTATGTTAATCATCCTTTGTTAAATACCACAGATAAGCCCACGCTGGGTCAGTTTTGTTATACCGAAGCTCGCGGATTTTTCGCTGGTGGCGATAGCTTTTGGCAAGGTGGAGCAGTCTTAGACAAAGTTGGCTCCTTGGTGACAAAAACTGAGACAACACTAACGCTGAAATTTCGCTGGAATTACAGCCAGATTCGTGGCCTCCGCACCGAAACGCTAAGTGCCAATCAGGTTAGTGCTTTATTTTATGAGACAAAAACCGGCAAATCCGGGAAAGTCGTCAATACAACCAGCCAATTTGCGATCACGAATCTGCCACCGTTTATTAATAAAGTGACAGTTTTGACGCCAGCAGTGTCAGTGGGAGGCACACTAAGTTTTGAAACTGAATTAAAAACTGCCAATCCAGCTAGTTTAGATCGTGTTTTGGTTGGTTTAAATTATCAAGAACCTACACCTTTGGGGCTTGTGGAGTGGCGAGAGGGTAAAGGGTTTTTCTTGAGCGGTAGTAAAACCACAAATGGAAATCAGTATCTGGAAGCTGTTTCTGGTGTGCGTACTGTTTTGGGGAGTACGGTCAAATTCCGTTTCGATGTGAAATATAATAATAATTTACCTGTAGTTGATCCTGTATTTATTAAACTTTATTATCAAGCTGATGCCTACACAGAGGCTGGAGTCGCCGACAGTAACACTGCTGATAATTTTAGTTCTGGTTGGATCAATTCTCAAAAAAGTTTCCTCACCACAACCGAGCCAGTAGAGCCGCCAGTGGGAGAGCCAACAGCTAACGGCCCCATGACGCTTGCTGAATATTGTGACCTGACGATTGTTGATTTAAACTGTAATAATTTTGCTCAAGCTAGTTCACGAACCACCGCATTACCTGGTGGAAAAGTTATTTTCGTCACACCGCCAGCACCAACTGAGACGGTTGTAAAAGGTGATGGAAGTGAGGCTAACCCTTTTAATTCTTTGCAAGCTGCCAACAACGCCGCCAACGCTGGTGATGTCGTCAAGGTTGCCCCAGGTAGCTATCTGGACTGTTTGAGCTATAGCGATTGTTATGAGCTAACATTCGATCAGTCCGATGTGGTTTGGTTAGCAAATGGTGCTGTGCTAAAGCCATCTGGTCGTAATTCCCGTGGTCTGACTTTGGCTGCAAGCAATATTGAAGTTGTCGGTTTGGAGATTAATAACTTCACCGGCACTGGTGTGGTGGCAACTTGGGCGGCAACTGAAGCGGCTGCGCCAAAAGGTCAAGTCCTTAAAGATGTCAAAATCGTGGTTAATCCCAATACAACTAGCTTTGGCGATGGGATCGGGATGTATGGTTTCCACAATGGGCTGACGCTACTGAATGTGACGATTGAAAACGGCTTCCAGGGTGTAACTTGTGCGGAAGTTTGTAATAATTTGTACTTTGATGGCTTAGTTATCAACAACAAAAACTATGGCTCAGGCAGCTCTGGCGCGGATGCTATTGGGATTGAAGATGGTAATAATGCAATCATGGCTAATGTCAGCGTCTTGTATGCTGAAGCTGATGGGATCGATGTTAAAGGTGATAATACTTTGGTGATTAATAGCTCTGTAACCGGCGCTAAGCGCAATGGGATCAAGCTTTGGGGTAATGGTGATATCGTTGGCTCTGTGGTTTCCAATACGGGTGCCGATGGTGGGATTATCTTCAACGGTGGTAGCAACTACCGGATGGCAAATTCCATGCTGACCAATCATTTGGCTACGGGCTATATTATGACTGTGAATTATGGTCTGTCAGTTCCTGTTAATGTTGAAATTGTGAATTCGATTTTCTACAACAACCCCAAGGGTATCTACTTCCCGACATCAGCAACGCTGACGCTCAAAAATAACTTATTTAAGCCAGGAACTAGTAATGGCAAAGTCTTTGAACAAGGTGGGTTAGTTGTTTCTACTTTGGCTGACTTAACTAGCGCCAGTGCGATCACCCAGAGTGGTAATTTGGACTTTGGTGTTAATCCATTGTTTGTGACTCCTCTAAGCGGTGATTTTAGCCTAAGTGCTTTGAGTCCGCTGGTGAATGCTGGGTTGAATTATGGTAACTTACCTCGACTAGATCAGGCAGGACAACTACGCATCCAAGGTGGGCAAGTCGATATTGGGCCAATGGAGCTAT
>CAZXGE010000056.1:0-6164 GCA_964640445.1 uncultured Candidatus Peribacteria bacterium | reverse complement strand
TACCAATGAAGAATCTAGCTATCTTACTTACGACCATACAGATGGCCAATTCAAGTCAGTAAATGTAAACACTGAATCAGCTCAAAAAAACTTCGAACTCTTCACGGAAACAGACCGTCAAACAGCTAGCCAAGAGCTCCTACCAAGCGAGTTAAGCAAAGAGACATACAACCCACATGCAGATCAACTTCGCCAAGAATACAACCGTGACAAGTTAACAAACGGTCGTATGACTGAGTTAGATAGTATCGTAACTGCAATCAAAAATAATAAAAAAGAATTCCACGACATCGCTAGACTAATGACGGACAATACTTATGGCAAAAAAACATTCCAAGAAAACAGCTATATAGAAGTATACAAATTACTAAATACTAATGATAATTTCAAGAATCTAGCCCCACACGAACAAAGCTATGTCATGGATCGTTTATTCTATGAAAGTTTCACCAAAATCACCGAGATGAATGGCAAAAAAATTATTAAACAAATTGCTTCTTACAAAAAACTCAATAGAAATCTACTCTTAGCACAAATCAACAAAAACCCCGATTTGGCTAAATACAACAATGAAGAAAATAAAAAAGTAATCTTTGACACCATCGAAGCGGCACTAGATCGCAACCAAACAAAATTAAAAGCTGAACTAGCTAATGTTGATGGTAAAACAACAAAAGCACAATTCCAAACACTAGAGCAATCTGGCTTAGAACTAAGCTACTTGCTATCAGCTGCAAATGCCAAGCAAATCATCCCCAACACAGTGGGCTATCGCCAAGTCGATACAAACAAAAATAGCGAGCTACAAATTCTTGCCGGTGTCGTCGACAAATTAGATGATTCATCGATAAATGCAGAGAACAAAAAGCTAACACAAAATTTTCTGCTCGATATGTATGATGCTATACCAACATCATCTGACAGTATAACCGAAGATAATGCCAAAAAATTACGAAAATCAGAACTAGCACTCAAAGTCACAACAACTGTGATTGGCTACAAAGATAAAGATCAAAAGACCCCAATTTTCCTCTTACCCCTCCTACTCAAAAACAAAGACCTACTTGGAGACAAAGCTCTTACAAGTACTGATAATGCAAATTCATATGCCAAAATAATCTCACTATACCTTAAAAACGGAAATGAAACACTGACAACCGAGACAAATCAAACTCAACTAACACTATTCAATCAATTACTTACAGAAATCCGCAATCGTCAAACAAATGGCCAGAATAAAATCCAAGGTCAATTCGAAAATGACATGGGAGGCTACAGCGTAGAATTCGGATTACTAACCGGCATCACAAACATCAAACCTTGTGGCAATACCACATTTGCCATCCGCCAAGATATCAATTTCGAAACTTCCATCCCAAGAACTGTCCTAGGTGCTCGCACAGAAAACCTTGTTGGTGCTCGTGGCAGCAGTGCTACTTTCGAAACCAACAGCTTCACCGTCGGCGCCTCCCTCAACCTCGAAGGCGACGATAGCTCCAAAAAAGGCGGCGGCGAAAAAGAACCACCAAAAGAAAGCACAGCCACTGACGAACCAGATGGCGGACCAATACCACCAAACCCAAATACGTCGAAAGGAGAAAGTTCAGACGGTGGTGACTACTAAAATTTTCTAATCTATTAAAATGAAAAAAACCAAAACATCTGTCATCATTACCATTATGGTTATCAGCTTATTCCTAAGTGTACTAGCTATCGGACTAAACAAGTATAACAACAATAAGCTACTTCCCTACGAAACAAGCTTGGAAGATCAATTCGCCAAAGATGGTGTACCAGGTCTCCAATTTGAATACACAGGTCCTAACAGTGAAAATCCAATTGTACCAGATAATTACTAAAAATTATGAAAAAACAACAAATAAAAAAAATCATACTAGGTACACTTATTACAATTGCTACGCTAATTTCATTTCAAGGTAGCAGCTTAGCCAATGAAAATTGTATTCCAAATGAAAACACTTTTCGTAATGGTATCACACACGAAGATTGTTTACTGGGTACGACAAAGCCTAGTTTTAATGCCTACACTGATCAGCTCAATAAATTAACTAACAGAACTTTTGACGAACGCGACTTTTTCCAAGTCAAAAAAATCAATGACGGTAACTATACTAACAGAGTTAGCGTAGAACCAGGTGAAAAAATAAGATTCAAAGCATATCTACACAACAACTGCGACCCCGACCTTAATGATGCAGGCCGCGGTGTTTGTGTCGCCCAAAATGTCAAAACATTCGCCAAATTGTTCACAGAACAAAATAGCAAATTCGTCACCGATTCTCGCCGTAGCCATAAGATCACCCAAACATTCTCCGCCAGCAACACTACACCTCGATCAGTAACTGACGAAGCTTATGTCGACAGTCAGAATCAGGTTTTCCTAGAATATATTCAAGATACTGCTGTATATAGAATTCCAGCAGCCGATGCAGATAATTTTATTGAACTTCCCGATCGTCAATTTTTCACATCCGGCGCTCCCCTCACATCTGTAGTGAGCACCGATGACCGCTGCCGCCAACATGACCAATGTTTAGGAGATGTTTTCGGTAGTAACTTATATTCACTCGTCGTCTACTTCGATGTGATCGTGCGCGAAACACCGCCACCTCCACCACCACAAGCAGATTGTACTAACCTCGATCTGACATTAATTCGCCAAAACGAAAACACTGTCGATTTCCGTGTTCGCACAACTCCAAATTCTTTCCAAGAGTTGATTCTTGTAGGCTCTACTCCTTCACGCTCCATCGAAGCTATCGGCAATTCTCGCACCGATTTCCGCTTAACCGGCGTTTCCGATGGCCTAGTCATCGAAGCCGAAGTCCCAGGCGAAGCTCGTTGTCGTGACTCATTAACAATCAATGTTACGCCACCACCAGCAGACGATCTTTGTACAAATTTAACTCTGACTCCAGCAACTTTCGACCCCAATCGTTCAACAAATTTCCAAGTCAGACTAACACCAAACAATTTAGTCGCAGGATTAAGTATCCAACAAATTGCCGGCAACGAAGCCGCCAGCTTTAGCAGCATCGATGCCACTGGACCAGTTGGTAGTTTCACGGTCGATCGAGCGTTTGCCGACACCGTTATCCGCGTCAAAGTCACGGACCCCGACCTAATTGCACCTGGTCGCACTTGTGAAGCCGAAACCAGAGCTGTACCTCCTGTAGTGGCTTGTACTGATTTAGTCCTCACACCACAAACATACTCTGCCAACGGCAGTGCCCAAACTTTCCGTGTGCGTACAGTACCTGGATCATACCCTCAAGATTTCATCTGGACAACTACTGCACCAAATGGACGCTTCCGCGACCAAACCGGACAAACAGGCACTAGCACATTCCGCACCAGCCAAAACGAAGTCACTTTCGAAGGCGGCAGTGCCGGCAGTCAAGTCACAGTGCGTGTTGCCGACAGCCAATTCGCTACAGTTTGTAACGCCGTAGCCAGTCCAGAAGCCACTCCAGAACGCCCACCAGAAGTGGATATTATCAAAACAGCCAATCAAGCTTTCGCCGTCAGTGGTGACACCGTCAACTACAAAATTGAAGTCACAAACAAGATCGATGCTGGTACAACCGTAAGCTACCGCGTCTTGGATAGCCTTGGCCGCTTCAACGGTCGCCTACCAAATAGCGAACGCGATGGTGGTATCCTTCGCTATGTTCAAAACTCCATGACTATCAGTCTACCAGTTTGTACAAACGCAACCCAAGAAAACTGTGCCACAGGTCGCATCGAGGACCCCAACGGCATCAAACTACAAAACCTAACTAGCCAAACTACAAAAGTAGTTATCGCCTACCGCGTCCAAGTTGCCAGCGCAACTGACAGCGACTACTGCGAACGCAAAGTCCAAGGCCGCGACTTCTGTGGTGAAATCTTCCGAAATGAAGTCGTAATCGAAGAAGTACCATCTAATTCTCGCCCGAACCCAGACAACAACGGTGGCAACGGCAATGGTGGCAATAACGCTTACTGCCCTGGCGTCAACGAAAACGGCAGTTACCAAAACTTCTATAACCGCCAAGAACAACCGTCACTAGATCGCCCAGGCACACCTAGAGATCCAAATTGCGAAGGTCCATCCAGACCTCCTCGCCGAGCTGCACATACCCTTTCTGTTTTGTGTCCAGACTTCAGAAGCTTTGGCTTCGGTGATCTCCTCATAGAAGAAGATTTCCGCACTGGTATCGACACACTATCTTGTGCCAATAAACCTAACACCGAAGGTGTAGTCCTAATACCACTAGAACCAATCGAAGTTGGCCCCGAAGTAGTCAGCACCGGTTCCGATACTTTAACTCGTCCCGAACACGGCGAATGCCGCAAGGAACAAGCCAACAAAATCCTAGACCGTATCTCCTCATCGCTATGCGAATTGACATCAGAAGTCTCCAAAGACCTCAAAAATCCTTTGGACAGTGTCAAACGCAATGCTGATCTCTTGTGTAAAAATGCCCCAGCGCAAAACACAGTCACAATTCGTTCTGGCGAAACAGCCGAGCTCAAACGCTACGCCAACCCCAAAAACCAAAACGAACTAGTAATCTGTGCTCAAAACATCGAAATCGCCGGCAACATCACCTTAGAACACAACGGTCCCGTAACCTTGATTGCCAAAAACAAACTGACAGTCAACGGCACCGTCTCCTACAGCCGCACACCAGACATCACACCGTTACTAGTTGCCATCACTTACGGCAGCGGTGAAATCAAAAACACCAACAGCTTCTCCGGATTCTTCATTATCCTACCGGACAAAAATGGCACCTACCAAAAACTAACCATCACTCCGCAAACTCGCAAAGCCGTAGAAATCATTGGCGCCCTCATCGGTACCAACTTCGAACTCGGCAAAAACGACCTCAACATTCGTTACGACGGTGGCCGTCTCCTACTCACTGAACCATCCGTCCTCAACGACGCCCTAGAGTTCATCAGAGAGTTGACATTGTAAGGAAAAGTATTATAATTAAAAAGAATTAATCTTAAAATTATGGAAAGAAAAAATCAGAAAGAATTTCCTGCTCAACCAAATAAACCAAATAGTCCTAAAGTAGGCCCACAAGGGAAAAGCCCAATAAATCAAATAGTCCAGGGATTTAAAGCTACATTTCGTAATGTCGTAAGCAAACTAACACCAGATGCTACTGATGCGCAAGATTGCATCAATAAAGCTAATTACATTGGCAGCAAAATTGATGAACACGGGGAATTCAGATCAGAAAATGAATTAGTTCAATTTCTAACAGAACTATTCCAAACTTTGAAAATGCGTAGACTAGGAACAAATGATGAAGACAGAGCATCACAAACAACTGCCTTAAATATTAAAATGGATGGCAATGAAATTACAGATAATAGTTTTAAAAAAGTCATCAAGATCAATGGTAAAAAATACCATTTGGATTCAAATCTAGCTAAATTATACAAAAATTTTGGAACCCCATTAAGTTTGTTCACTTATGACAATAATGGTGAATATAGAGAAATCATGAACTATAGCCTAGAAACAAACTTGGCAGACACAAAAGAAATAGCCAGAAAAAATGCCGAGGAAGAATTAAACAGAATAACAAATTCAGCCCCATCAGCATCAGCTGCCAAAGAAAAAATGGAAAGAGAAACTAGAGAGCGACTAAGTAGACAAAAATTTGAAAAATTTAGACGAGAACTAGTTGGCCTAACAAGAGATCAATTATCAACCGACCTAAATGAAAATTTAAATCAGATATTAGAGATAGCAGCAAAACACGAATTGGATGAATACTGGAATCTACAGGACGCACAAGTATTTGATATACATGAATTCATAGACACACAGTCAAAACGCCAAAGAAGAGAATTTAAGTTTGATGTCACAAGCAACAACGATCAATTACAATTGGGTCATTATACTTTAAAATTCACCCAAGAAGGAATAGAAAGACATGGTATTCGCTACTATGCAATGCTATACGGCAATGGCTCAAATACGCCTATCTATACCTTTAGCTAGCCGCCCGCCCCGAGGCCTTGCGACTTCGTCCGCAAGCTCTCGGGGCTTTTTTTGTGCCAAAACAAAATTTAAAATTATCCCTGCAAAATTCCCAGTTCTGCTGAACTTAAGCCAATCTTATTATTACCGACACTCC
>CAZXGE010000055.1:0-6183 GCA_964640445.1 uncultured Candidatus Peribacteria bacterium | reverse complement strand
CACCTTCTTTTTAAGCCTAGAAAAAACAGATCTTTCCAAAACTTTTTTATTCAATAATTTTCTCGGTACTCTTTTAGCAAAATCAGCCAAACTAGCAAACTTACCATTTTTCGTCCTCTCTTCAATAATAGACGTAACCGAAGCCTCACCAACACCTTTGATCGCCGCCAAACCAAATCTGATCAAATCATTATTAACAACAGTAAAATCAACATCTGACTCATTCAAATCCGGTGGCAAGACCTTCACTTTAAGCAGTTCACACTCCGCCATATCAATAATCAAACGATCCGTATTACCCTGATCCGCTGTTAGCAACGACGCCATGAATTCCGTACGATAATGAGCCTTCAAATAAGCAGTTTGGTAAGCAATCAGAGCATAGCAAGCCGCATGCGACTTATTGAAACCATAACCAGCAAACGGCTCAATTACATCAGTGAAAATTTTCTCAGCAAATTTAGGATCACGATTGTTGTTCCTAGCACCAGTCACAAATTTCTCTCGTTGCTCAGCCAAAAGCTGCGGATCTTTTTTACCTACAGCCTTACGCAAAATATCAGCTTCACCCAAAGTAAAACCGGCAAATTCACGAGCGATCATCAACAATTGTTCCTGATAAACACAGACACCATAAGTTTCTTTTAAAATCGGCTCAAATGCCGGATCCATATATTTAATCGAACTTGCATCATGCTTACCACGAATATAATCAGGAATGTATTCCATTGGCCCTGGCCGGTACAAAGCATTCATAGCAATAATATCCCCCAAACTCGTTGGCTTTAAATCTTTAAGATACCTCTTCATCCCATTTGATTCCAATTGAAACACTCCAGTTGTTTTACCCTCGGCCAATAGCGCAAAAGTCGCCTCATCATCAACAGATATCGCATTAATATCAATTACAACACCATGCCTAGCTTCAATTAAACGCAATGCATTTTCCAAAATCGTCAAATTCCTTAAGCCCAAGAAGTCCATTTTAAGCAAACCAATTTCTTCCAATGGCTTCATCGAGTACTGCGTAATCACAATATCGTCCTTACCAGATGCATATTGCAAAGGTGTGTATTTAGTCAAATCATCATCACAAATAATCACTGCACAAGCATGTGTACCGGCATGTCGCACTGTTCCCTCGAGTTTCATAGCATTATCCAAAAGTGCTTTCGCTCTAGGATTTCGTTCGTATTCAAATTTTAGATCCGGGAAATTCACAACGGAATCTTTAATCGGTGCATGTTTACCCAAAACCGGCGGCGGCATTTTCTTAGCAATCTCATCCACTTCATTATAGGCATAACCCATGGCCCGACCGACATCACGAACCGCTGCTTTGGCCGCCATAGTCCCAAATGTAATCACTTGTGCCACATTAAATTCACCATACTTTTTCTTTACATAATCAATAATCTCGTCACGACGATGATCAGCAAAGTCGATATCAATATCAGGCATTGAGATCCGATCCGGATTCAAAAAACGTTCAAAAAGTAAACCATATCGCAATGGATCAAGCGATGTGATACCTAAGACATAGGCAATGATCGCACCAGCAGCCGAACCACGACCTGGACCAACCACGATGCCATTCTTACGAGCATAATTAACAAAATCCCAGACAATCAAGAAATAATCATCAAAATTCATTTGCGAAATAATTGACAACTCATAATTCAACCGGCTCATTGCAGCCTCACGCTCCAATGGTGGATACAAACGATTCACGCCCTCTTCACACAATTTACGCAAAAAATCTTTAGACGGCTCATTATTCGGCGTGGGATATTTGGGTAGCAAATTCAAACCAAATTCAAATTCAAAATCTACCTTCTCCGCAATCTCCAAAGTACTATCACAAGCTTGCGGCAAATCTTTAAATGTCTCGCGCATATCCTCAGGAGTTCGCAAGGAAAAATTTGAGGTATAACGCATCCGATCCTCATCACTAACAGTCTTCCCAGTCTGCAAACAAATCAAAATATCATGAGCACCTGCATCATCAGCCTTTACATAATGACAATCATTTGTCGCAACCAATTTCAAACCAGTTTTATTCGCTAATTCAACAATCTTACGATTCAAAACCAATTGCGATTCCAGATTGGGATGATCCTGAATTTCCAAATAAAAGTTATCTCGACCAAAAGTCTGAATATAATAATCCAATTTCTCCTCAGCACCCCGAAAATCATCATCCAACAACAATTGCGGAATTTCACCAGCCATACAAGTACTTGTAGCAATCAAACCCGAACTATGTTCACTCAATAATTTGTGATCAATCCTTGGACGATAATAAAAACCCTCCAAATGAGCCGTAGTCGTCATTTTCAATAAATTCTGATAACCCTGACGATCTTTTGCCAAAAGCAACAAATGATTCGCTTTCTTTTGAGTATTATCCTTGATCCGATAATCAGCACAAATATATGACTCCAAACCAATAATCGGTTTTACCGAAGCTTTCTTGGCTGCCTTGTAAAATTCTGGCGCGCCGTAAAGCACACCGTGATCAGTCAAAGCTACTGCCGGCGCGCCCTGTTCCTTGGCCGCAGCCACAATATCCTCCGGTTTCGATAGCCCGTCCAAAAAACTATAGTGACTATGATTATGCAAGTGAACAAAAGACATCCGTTTTTTTCTTAATTTTAGCAAAATCAAATATACATCTTTTTACTTGAATTTCCAATTTTTTCTTGATATAAACCATAAGCACTTGCCGAGGTGGCGAAATTGGTAGACGCACTGGTCTTAGGAACCAGCGGAGCAATCCATGAGAGTTCGAGTCTCTCCCTCGGCACCATTTTTGCCATACCCAGACGATTTTGACGCTTAAAAACTATCGAAATTGCCTATTGACATATAAGGCAAACAAAGAGTAAGATCATCGACCAATAATATAAATTGTTGTATAAATGCAGTTTCCCAGTTCACAGACTCAACTTCTCAAGCAAATAAACCTTCAAGAAATTTTAAATGATCTGTTTATAGTCCTTAGCGATCGCGAAAAAAGCATTCTCACCAGAAGATTCGCTCTAATTTCTTCACCAAAAGCAACACTAGAAGCTATTGGCGAAGAACTATCTGTAACTCGTGAACGAGTACGACAAATTGAAAATCTTGCTATTAAAAAGCTAAAAAGAACATTTTCAACCACAGCTTTCCAACAAATCAACCAATTAACAAGCGAAATCCTCAAAGAGTCTGGTGGCCTATCAACAGAAGAAAACCTAATTAGTGTCGTTCTTAAAGAACTTAGTGATGAAGCCAAACATGACAAAACAATCCTAAGATTAGCTTTCGAAATTAATCCCGAAATCAAAAAGATCAAAAAGAGCAAAAATTTAAAGCCAAGCTGGCACCTAGAAGCAATTAAGCCCAAAGAAATCAAAAATGTGATCCAATACGCATTGGATATTTTGAAAAACGAAGGCGAAATCATCGAAGAAGCAAAACTAATCAAACAAGTTCAGCAAAAACTAAATCAAGAAAAACTAAGCCTAAACCCCAAGACGGTCAAATGCGCTCTCTCCATCGACCAACGAATCAAACTAGTCAATGAAGGCTATGGACTATCAACATGGAGACATGTCGAGCCCAAAAGTATTCGTGACAAAGCACTAATCATCCTCAAAAGAAAACAAAAGCCAATGCATTTTATTGATATTGCCAATGAAATTAGCGCTGCTGAATTTTCCAAAAAACAAGTTACAACTCAAGCTGTCCACAATGAACTAATCCGTTACGAAGACTTTGTCCTTGTCGGAAGAGGCTTATACGCTCTAACAGAATGGGGCTTCAAAAAGGGGACAGTCAAAGATGTCCTCAGTAATATTCTTCGTGAATTCGGACCTCTCAAAAAACAAGAAATCATCAAAAAAGTTTTAGAACGAAGACATGTCAAAATCGGCACAATTTCCCTCAATCTCCAAAAATATCCTGAATTTGAACGCGTAGGTAGAGCGACATATAAGCTAAAATAGCAAAACCCCCTAAACCCGATCCAAAGCCAAGTCCAATGACTTGGCTTTTTTCGTTAATGCTCCCATAGAAATAAAATCCACGCCCCCAAGATCAAAATCAGGAATATTTGTTTCATCAATACCACCAGACACCTCAATGAAGCCAAAATCAGCCAATATAGGAATTGCCTTCAAAATGTCCATGTGATTAAAATTATCCAACATAAAGCCAAGTGCCGGTAGATTTTGTAAACCTGATCCACTTTCAAGCTGATACTTTTCAACAAAACTTCGCAGTAGTTCTACTTGCGCCAAATTATCAAATTCAATCTGCAAGAAAGCCGCACCAGCTATTTTTGCAACAAAATCAGCAAAGTCGAAATCAACCGCCAGAACCAACTTAGAAAAATCAGCAAATTGATTATCTTTAATCATCAAGGCCTGTGCTCGGGACAAACGATGCGTAATGCCACCACCAATCAGCACAGCCTTTTTATCCAAAAGTGGCCAAATTGTCTTTCTTGTGCTAGCCAACTTCACAAACTTCAACCTACTTGCCAACTGATTCGTATATAATGCCACACCAGACATCCTACCCAAAAAATTCAACAATAT
The DNA here is from genome assembly GCA_964640445.1 of uncultured Candidatus Peribacteria bacterium. GTDB lineage: Bacteria > Patescibacteriota > Gracilibacteria > UBA1369 > UM-FILTER-41-14 > CAZXGE01. The sequence goes on along the minus strand of CAZXGE010000055.1, from coordinate 1,600 downwards.
TCGCTCTAATTTTAAAATTAAATTCACCTTACCATTTAAACTCAACAATTTACCACCAGCAGCAACCTTATCACCATCTCGAACAAACAACTTAAATTTGAGCTCTGGATATCGTACTTCCAGCCAATAACAAACCTCTGTCATACCAGCGAGCAATATTGGCTCTCTGGCAACTAAGTCAAAAACTGCCTCTTGACGAGAATCCTCAAACAGCAATTGATCAGAATCAGCAGCATAAGCCTGATCCAACGCCAACATCGTGTCGAAAAATTCTAGCAAATGCTGACGATAAAAATCCACCTCCAAACTTAGCAAACTAGGGAAGTGTGGTAAAAACTTATTATATCTAGATGATTCCATGAACAATTCTGAGCCAAAGTGCTTTTAGAGCACGATAACCAGATTCCAAAACTTCCGCAAGTAAACGATTCAAATTTCGCATCTTGGCAACAACTTTTGCATACTTATCAATCGACTTAAGCCCTTGAGATCTAAGCTTAGACTCCTCGGCAACCAATTTAGTCATTTTCTTATCCAAAACTGATTTAATATCACGAATCATTTTTTCTTCTGATGGATTGGAGTTAATCAGCTGCTCTCGCTTTTGCAAATAGCGTCTATTCTTTGCCGCGGCTTTATCATCACCAGCAGTAGCACCTTGCGCTTGCTGCCCCTGTCCAGAACTAAATTCCTGCGGTCGTTCATTAGCTTTCTCACTAATTTCACCCAAAAACACCAAATCCAAACCCGCTGCGCTAAGCTCAGTAGCAACATCAAAACCAACCATATCAGGCTTAACAACTTCAGCAGAACCCTTTTTCAACTCAGGTTTACTCGCCACTGACTTCATTTTGTTTGGTGTACCGATAGCCATAGGTCTTAACTATTACTTAAAGCATTTTAAATTATAACTGAAATATCCCAACTTGACAAGAAACAAAATCCTAAGAAAGTTAAATTTTAGCTTCATAAAATTTTATTTTGCTGTAAAATTTGTTAGTAAAAATCTAGCAGCTCAATAAAACTCTATGAAAAAAATCCTTTCTGCAATTTCTGCATTCATGATTACTGCATTCTGTCTGATTAACTTGGGCAGCATCGCACTAGCACAAACAAACACAGAAGATCCAACAATCAAAACAACGAGCGCAGAAACCAATCAAGCACAACCAATCTATGTGATCAAAGTCAACATACCGACACCAATCATCGCTGATCGGCCAAACCTCCTATCGATCAGCCCACAATTTGACACCAAAACCATAAAATCAATCCGCTACGAATGGGAGTTTGGAGATGGCAATCGTGACTCCGGTGTCGAAGTTGTGCATACATATCGAAGACCTGGTACCTACAATTTAGTCGTCACCACCAAAATTACAGACTTAAATGGCAAAGAGATCATACTAAACGAAACTAACCGTGTTACCGTTACCAATCGCTTTGCTGTATTAATTTCTGACAAAAAGAGTCTGGAGACCAAGATTGGCAAATTTATTCAGCTAGCCGAAGATGAAAATGTCAAAATCCAACTTGTCGACAGCTTCAATATTCAATCGGAATTCTTAGCCGAATAAGTACTAGACAAAAAACTATTCGA
>CAZXGE010000054.1:0-6213 GCA_964640445.1 uncultured Candidatus Peribacteria bacterium | reverse complement strand
CAACTAAGAAGCTCCTGCTGCCAATGCTCGAAAAACTGATCAATTTTTTGCATAATCTCATCAAATAGAAAAAACATAATCATTATAACAAATACAACCAACTTCACCACCAGAAAAAGTTTTACAACGACAAACTACCCCCTAAACTGATCAACCACCGCCTCAATCCCAGCAATCAACCGCTCGGCTTCCGCCTCGCTATTATACAAACCAAAACTAATTCGGCTAGTCGCCGACACACCTAGGCTACTCATCAATGGCGAACAACAATGATGACCGGAGCGAATCGCAATCTGATGACCCAAATCCAAAAACTTCGACAGATCAAAAGGACTAACTCCATCTACAACAAAAGCCAACACCCCAGCCCGATTAGCCAAATCACGACTACCCAAAATTCGCAAGCCAGCAATCTTCTCCAACCCCTGCCAAACCTTTGTATAAATTTTTTGCTCATGTTCCAAAATATTATCCATACCAATTGCACTCAAATAATCCAGTGCCGCATGTAAACCAACAACCCCCGCCACATTTTGCGTACCTCCCTCAAATCTCATCGGTACATCCGCCAAATCCATTTGCAATTCTCCTCCCTCCAAACGAACATCATCAATCATGCCACCACCAAAATTCAATGGTGCTAGCTTTTGCAATAAATCCATTCGCCCATACAAAAACCCAATACCCATTGGCCCATACAACTTATGCCCAGAGCCAACAACAAAATCAACACCCAACTCTCCGACATTCATTGGCAATCGAGAAAGACTCTGGCAAGCGTCCAAAACCGTCACAGCGGAAATCTGCTTCGTCATCTCCAATAATCTCGGCAAATCAATAATTTCTCCCAATACATTCGACAAAGCACTCAAACTTACAACCTTCGGCTTTAAAGCCAACTTTCTCGCAAAATCAGTCCAATCAAAGCCACCAAACTCATCCAGCTGCACAAACTCCAACTCAATCCCCAAAAGTTCCTTCAGTCTCAGCCATGGCAACATGTTAGCATGATGCTCAGCCACCGAAAGCAAAACCAAATCACCCTTCTCCAAAATTGAACCCATCATGCCATTGGCAAGCAAATTCAAAGCTTCTGTAGCACCCTTTGTGAAAACAATTTCGCGAGCATCGCGAGCACCCAAAAATTTAGCCACCGCCTCTCTACCTGCCTCATAAGCCCTAGTCGACTTCTCAGCCAAACCATAACTAGAACGATGCGTATTGGCATTGAATTCACGATAATACTTATCCATCGCCTCAATCACTACCTTCGGTTTTTGTGTAGTCGCCGCAGAATCAAAATATAGCAACTCTGGATTATGCTCAAAAATCGGAAAATCATTTCGCATAGTCATCAAATTAAATTTTGGCCATCGTCAACTCCTGTACTTTTTCCACAAGCGTCAAATCCTGACAATTAGCTATTGCTCCATTCAAAAACCCCTCGATAACCAATTTCCTAGCCGCATCCTTATCCACGCCTCGACTTTCCAAATAAAACAAATCTTCACTATCCAGATTAGTCACCGTAGCACCATGCCCTGCTTTCACATCATTTGTTTTAATTTCCAAACAAGGCAATGCTCTAATTTTCGCCGTTTTATCAAGCAACAAAGTATCCTCTTTCAAATAAGAATCCGTACCTGTACCTGCCAAAGTAATCTCGATACTCCCACAAATCTCCAGCTGACTTTTCTGCTCAGCAGCACCACGAATCCAAATTTGCCCCCGACAATCCTTGGCAGCAAAACAATTACCAATCAACAAATTTAATTGCTCATCACCAGAAGCAAATGCCAGCCAATGATAATCAGAACTCGCACCAACACCAACCAAGTTTGTCACAGTTTCGGATTTAAAACTAGCACCCAAAGTCGCACCATACCAATCGATTCGACTACCCGCCTCCAACTTAGCCACCCTTTTAGTTACTGGCAAAAAACCCAATTCACCTAAACAAACTTCATCGGCACTATAACTAACTTCTGCTTGCTGATCCAAATAAAGCTCTAACCCGAAACCAGCTGGCGCAATTGAACCAAACTCACGGAATTGCACTTTAGCACCAGTTCCCACGAAAACAACAAACTTATCAGCCTCATCTCTATCAATCAATACCGGTTGACTACCCAAAAAATAAGCAGGAATCCTAAGCTCCATCACCCCGTCAGCTCTAAGTTCGTAATTAAGCAATTGATTACTCATAAAATAATTAAATTAACCAACCGACCCTTCCATCTCCAACTCAATCAAGCGATTTAGCTCAACAGCATATTCCAACGGTAGTTCTTTCACGATTTCTTCCAAAAAACCATTAACCAGCATACTTTTGGCCTGCTCTTCCGATAGTCCACGGGCCATCAAATAAAAGACATCTTCCTCACTCAACCGACCAGCGCTCGCCTCATGGGTAATACTCACATCATCATTGGCAATTTTCATATCTGGAATTGTATCCGATCTCGAATAATCATCCAAAATCAAGGCATCACACTCCACATTAGAAGTCACACCATAAGCATTCGGCAACACTTGCAACAAACCTCTATAAACTGCCACACCTCCTCCCTTAGACAAACTTTTCATCACAATATTCGATTTCGTATGTGGCGCAGCATGAATAATTTTCGCTCCCGTATCCTGAATCTGACCCTCATTAGCAAAAGCCACACCCAAATGATCCGCCCTCGCCCCCTCACCCTTAAGCACACTACAAGGATACAACATCGTCACTCGACTACCCAAATTACCACCAACCCACTCCATAAAACCATCCCGCTCAACCACCGCACGCTTAGTGTTCAAATTATAAGTATCTCGACTCCAGTTCTCCACGCTACTATATCTGGCTTTCGCCCCTTTACCCACAAACACTTCCACACATCCAGCATGCAAAGCATTTCGTCCATACTTTGGCGCACTACAACCTTCAATATAATGCACCTCTGCTCCTTCCTCCACAATAATCAAAGTATGCTCAAATTGACCCATCCCCGGACCATTCATCCGAAAATAAGCCTGAACCGGCATTGTCAATTTCACACCCGCCGGCACATACAAAAATGTTCCACCACTCCAAATTGCACCATGCAAAGCCGCAAATTTATGGTCATTATTCGGCACACACTTCATAAAATGCTTACGCACCAAATCTTCGTGCAATAACAAAGCCTTATCCATATCCTCAAAAATCACTCCCTGCTCCCGCCACTCATCTTTCAACGAATGATAAACCATCTCCGACTCATATTGCGCACCCACGCCAGCCAAAACTCTCCTTTCCGCTTCCGGAATTCCCAGCTTATCAAAAGTCCGCTTAATATCCGCAGGTACTTCTTCCCAATTATCAGTCTGCTCAGCATTGCTTGCTTTAGCAAAATAAGTAATCTCATCAAGATTCAAATCCAGCAAACTAGGCCCCCAGCTAGGCAACGGCATCTCGACAAATTTCGCCAAAGAGTCCAAACGATGCTTAAGCATCCAATCCGGCTCTCCCTTACTAGTCGAAATAAACCGCACCAACTCTTCAGTCAAACCAGGCTTAAAATCAGCCATATAAGCAGATTCGTTCTTATGATCAATCGCCTCACGATCCAAATCCGCAAAAATATGTTCTGCCTGACTACTCATAATTACAAATTAGAATTTACACCCTCATAGCCGTTCGACTCCAATTCCAGCGCCAAATCATAGCCTCCACTTTGCACTATCACACCGTCTTTCATCACATGCACAAATTGCGGCTGCACATACTCCAAAATCCGACGATAATGCGTAACCAAAAGCACACCATTCTCTTCATTCGCCATAGCATTGACAGCTTCCCCTACAATCTTCAGTGCATCCACATCCAAACCAGAGTCAGTTTCATCCAACATCGAAAACAGCGGATTAAGCAACTTCATCTGCAAAATTTCCGCCTTCTTTTTCTCACCACCGGAAAAACCTTCATTCAAATACCTAGTCAAAAAACCAGCATCCAACTTCAACTCCTGAAGCATTGGTGCTAAAATCGCCTTCAACCGGAAACTCTTAACCTCACGCGCCTCTGGATCAGTTTTCTTCAAATGAGCATTATAAATTGCTGTCAAAAACTGCACAAAAGTCACACCCGAAATCTCTTTAGGATACTGCAAAGCCAAAAAAATACCCAGTTGCGAACGCTCAGCCGGATCGAGCTCCAAAACATCCACACCATTAAATAAAACTTTACCCGCTGTTGGCACATACTTCGGATGCCCCATAATCACTTTAGTCAAAGTACTCTTCCCTGAGCCATTCGGGCCCATAATCGCATGAATCTCACCCGAATTAATCACCAAATTCACCCCGCGCAAAATCGGCATCCCCTCGACCTCCGCATGCAAATCCACAATTTCCAACCGAAAAGCCATAAACAAAAATTAATTATTTCACCCCAATTAAAACAGAAAACGCCCAGATCTTCAAGGAGAAAGCTTTAACAAACGGCTACATCAGGACACAACAATAAACCCAGCCGTCCAATTTGCATTCAATTTGCCAGACCCCCCATCGATCTGCTAAGATCCAGATCTAAAAGTCTGTAAGCTGTACAAACTACAATGCAAGACCCCGCCCCCTTGCTCCGACGCCGCATTTTGGACATCAGAAGCAAAACCGCATTTCAAAAAAACAACATTATCGGCTCGATCAATATCCCGATGAAAGACTTACTTTCTCGCTATTTCGAGCTCGACCTTGGAGCCTCTTATACAGTGATTTGCGACCATGGCGTCAACAGCATCACGGCTTGTGAATTCCTGTGCAGCAAAGGTTTCGATGTCTTAAGCTTCCCCGGCGGTATAGCCAGCCTAACCAAAGAAATCCATGCCTAAGCGCTTTTTCCGACCATCCTCAAGCGGCATCGCAGCGCTAATCCTCGCCTTTTCCTCTCTATTAAGCTACATTTTCGGCTTAGCCAGAGACATCTTAATTTCTCGCTATTTTGGCATTGGCCCCGATGTCGACGCCTACAACACCGCTTTCGCCATCCCTGATCTACTCTACACCCTCACCGTCGCCGGCGCGCTATCCGGCATTTTACTACCAATATTCCGCAGCGAAGAACAAAAAAACGAAGAATCCGGCTGGCAATTAATCAGTAGCTTCTTACTAACAAGCCAACTACTCGTCTTCTGCCTTAGCTTATTGGCCTTCATTTTTATGCCTCAGCTTAGCAAACTAATCGCCCAAAATGCCACCCCTGAACAACTGATCATGATCACGAAATTAAGCCGTATTCTGCTTTTAAGCCCACTAATTTTCTCGATCAGCAACGGCCTAGGCATCATCCTCAATACTTTCAAGCACTATCTCGCCTACGCCCTATCATCACCTCTATACAATGGGGGTATTATTTTAGGAATTACCCTTTGGCATGACCAATTTGGCATCATGAGCGCCGCCTACGGCGTCGCCCTCGGTCTTATTCTCCACCTCGCAATCCGTCTAATCGACATCCGCCAACTCAAAAGCCAATTTTCCTTAACCTTCTGGCACCAACGCCTCCCCGAAATTTACAAAAAATCACTACCCAAAACACTAGGACTTTTATCAACCCAACTTAGCCTCATTAGCTTCAACACAATCGGCTACACTTTAATTGTCGGCTCAATTGCCGCATTCAACTACGCTAGAAACATCCAAAGTTTCGCCGTCTCGCTCTTTGGCATTGCTACAGCCACCGCCATTTTCCCCTTCCTAGTTGACCTCAAAACCAACAACCAAGTCCAAGAACTACGCCAAGAATTAGAAAAAATCACTATTCAAATCTGTCTATTCACCATCCCAGCGACAGTCGGCCTATTTCTCTTAAGTCAAGAAACCGTCAGCATCCTCTTGGGCCGCGGTGCTTTCGACAGCTTCGCTATCAATCTCACCTCAGGCGTACTCACAATTTTCGCTCTATCTATTGCCACAGAAAGCCTCTCCCACCTCTACGCCAGAGCTTTCTATGTCTACGAAAATGTCAAAACCCCGGTATTCATCAATCTAATCATGATGACCATCACTATCCTAATCGCCAAACTATTTAGCCCCAGCATTGGCGTCAATGCTTTTGGTCTAGCTTTCGTCTCCGGTAGCTTCATCCAATTAACCCTACTTTTTTACTTCTTCCAAAAAAACTACATCAAACTAAATATCCAATTCCTGTTGAAAAAAATCAGTCTAATCGCACTAGGCAGCCTATTA
>CAZXGE010000053.1:3457-6251 GCA_964640445.1 uncultured Candidatus Peribacteria bacterium | reverse complement strand
GGTGTAGACATAAACGACATTATCCCCAATGTAATTGCCGCCCCAGAAGCAGTATTGTCTAAGCGACAAAAAGAGCTTGGCGTCGTGGTATTAGATATTGGCCACAGCAGTAGTTCACTAGCCATTTACGAAGAGGGCACAATTTTGGCTAGTCATATTATTCCAGTCGGTGGCGAAAGCGTAACCAACGATATTGCCATTGGCCTCAGAACAGCCATCGACACCGCCGAACGCGTTAAAATTGAATACGGCACTTGCCAGCCTCAAGAAGTACCAGATCGCGAAATGATCGACCTCTCCCTAATTAGCAAAAATGATTTCCAACAAATCAGCCGCCGCAACCTAGCCGAAATCATCCAAGCTCGCTACCATGAACTATTCACCCTTGCCAAAGAAGAACTAAAAAACGCTGGCCGCGATGGCATGCTACCAGCAGGTGTAATCCTAACAGGTGCTGCCGTCAAAATACCAGGCATCGTTGAATTAGCCAGAGATACACTCAACCTACCCGTCCAAATTGGTTTCCCGCAAAATTTCGAAGGTATCGTAGACAAAATTGATGATCCAGCTTATGCAACAGCAATTGGCTTACTTATTTGGGGCTCTCGTTTTGAATCAGTAAATCCGGGGCTAGGACTAAATCTAGACTTCAAAAACATCAACATTAACAAAATGCTAGACGAAGCCAAAGGTTGGCTCAAAAACCTACTGCCCTAAAGGCAAAAATTTGTTGTTAGTATTTACCTACCAACAACAATTAGATCCGTGTTGACACCACGGCAAAACAAAACAACTTAACCCCCTTTTTCATGACCACACAAGGAGCAAACTCCCAAGAGGATCTGCTTAGAAATATCTTCTCCGGCAAAGCCAAACCACAAAATCGCAAATCCATGGAAGTCACACCAGAAGTAACACCAATTGCTCGTATTAAAGTTATCGGTGTTGGTGGCGGTGGCTGTAATGCCGTCAATCGTATGATGCGAGCCAATGTCCAAGGTGTAGATTTCATTGCCGTCAATACCGACGCTCAAGCCCTCTACCACTCTGGCGCACCAACAAAAATCAATATTGGCAAAGGTACAACAAGAGGCCTTGGTGCCGGCAGCAACCCCGACGCTGGTCGACAATCAGCTGAAGAAAGTTCTGAAGAAATCAAAAGCACTCTCGAAGGTGCCGATATGGTTTTCATCACCTGTGGACTTGGTGGTGGTACTGGTACTGGTGCAGCCCCTGTTATTGCCGAACTAGCTAAAGAACTTGGAATTCTAACTATTGGTGTTGTAACAAAACCTTTTTCCTTCGAAGGTCCTCGTCGTAAAAACCAAGGTGAAGAAGGTTTAGACAGTTTAAAAGACAAAGTTGACACTTTGATCACAATCCCCAATGACCGTATCTTATCAATCATCGACAAAAAAACTCCCATCACCGAAGCTTTCACTGTTGTAGATGATGTTCTTAGACAAGGTGTCCAAGGCATATCCGACCTAATCACTATCCATGGGATGATCAATGTGGATTTCGCCGATGTCAAAACAGTTATGGAAAATGCTGGCTCCGCCCTGATGGGTATTGGCTATGGCTCAGGCGAAAGTAGAGCCGTAGACGCAGCCAAAGCAGCCATTGCTAGCCCATTGTTAGAAATGGACATCGAAGGCGCCAAAGGCATCCTCTTCAATATTACAGGTGGGAATGATCTAAGCATGTTCGAAGTAGACGAAGCTGCCCGCATTATCACCGATGCAGCCGATCCAGATGCCACAATTATTTTCGGTGCCGTTATCAACGAAAACTACACTGGCGAAATCAAAATCACAGTAGTAGCAACCGGCTTCGACGAAGCTAAATTAAGAAAAAAATCAGCAAATCAACAATTAAATTTTGCTAGCAATAATCAAGCAGCAACTCGCCCCAGCTTCGCCCCAACATTCCGTGAACAAAGCCCTGCCAAGCCAGCCTTCTCCGAAAGCGAACTAGACATCCCCGCTTTCATCAGAAAAAAACTTGACTAATCTTCATGCTTAAAGCCATTCAACAAAGCCAAGATTGGGCAAAATTCCAAGAGAGTTTGCCTAATCGTAAAGCCTTCCTCGTTGATGGCTTTTTTACTTATAAACTCTTCTTGAGCAAAAGACTTAATTTATCAATGCTTTACCTACCAGGCATTAACTCTTTTCCCGACCCCAATACACTAAAAAAACTCAAACACCTTTGCCATCAAGAAAAAATCAGCTTTATCCATTTCGAACCCTACTACACAAATACCGATGCGATACCACAGACAAAACTAAGCCCCATAAGCTATATTGAACCATTTACCAGAATCATCAACCTTCAAACCCTAAACAATGAAGCCAAAATACTCGGTCAAATGAAAAGCAAAGGTCGGTATAACATTCGTCTAGCCGAGAAAAAGGGGATTATTATCATGCAAGAACAAAACACCGATAATTTTTACCAATTACTCAAAACCACTTCCACAAGAGATGGCTTCTACATTCACGACCAAAACTATTATCAACAATTACTCAACCAACTAGGGGAGCGAGCCATCTTACTAACCGCATTCTACCAAAATTCAGCAATTGCCAGTCTTATCCTCACTCGTTCGGAAAACACAATGACCTACTACTATGGCGCCTCCGACAATCACTTCCGCGAGCTAATGGCTCCATACCTACTCCAATGGGAAGCAATTAAATTTGCCTCAAAACTAGGCCTAAAATATTATGACTTTCTTGGCATCAAAAATCCCAATGATCAAAAGCCACACCCACTCAACGGCGTCAGCCAA
>CAZXGE010000053.1:0-3447 GCA_964640445.1 uncultured Candidatus Peribacteria bacterium | reverse complement strand
TGGCTATAAATATTTGCAAAAATTATTCAAAAAACAATGATTTTGCCTGTAGTTACGGGTGCCAAAACCCCCATTCTCAGAACCAAAGCAACAACAGTCACCAGCTTTGACAAAAATCTAAAAAAGACGATCAAAGATATGATCGACACCATGCATGCCCAAAAAGGCATTGGCATCGCTGCACCACAAATTGACATCTCACAACAAATATTCATCGGCATCATGGGGTTAAACAGTGAAAACGAGCGCATCACCGTCTTTATCAATCCTAAAATTATTGCCTACTCCGACACAACAGACATTAAAGAAGAAGGCTGCTTAAGCCTACCAGGCAAATATGCCAATGTTAAAAGATCAACCAAAATCACCATCGAATTTCAAACAATCACAGGCAGCAAACAGACCCTAAACCTCTCCGGCATGGATGCCCGCATCGCCCAACATGAATACGACCATCTGCAAGGTATTTTATTTATCGATCGTTTGTAAACTTAATCACAACCGGGGCGCATCAAATAAACCTGAGCAAATTCAAAATAGCGTGACCCTTTTGTGTCATCACAACTGGGGCGCATCAAATAAGCCTGAGCAAATTCAAAATAGCGTGACCCTTTTGTGTCATCACAACTAGGGCGCATCAAATAAGCCTGAGCAAATTCAAAATAGCGTGACCCTTTTGTGTCATCACAACTGGGGTCACGCTATTTTGAATTTGCCAGCCCCCCCCTCAATAAACTGTTCCAAATCACCATCCAAAACCGCGTTCACATTATTCGTCTCCACGCCTGTGCGATGATCTTTAACCAAAGTATAAGGATGCAAAGTAAAAGTACGATCCTGATTACCAAAAGCAGTATCCAGCTTTTCCCCTTTAAGCCCAGCAATAGTCGCTTGCTTTTGTTCTTCCATCATCATCGTTAACTTAGCAGACAAGATTTCCATAGCTCGCTCTTTATTCTGCGCCTGACTACGTTCGCTCTGGCACTGACTCACCACGCCAGTAGGCAAATGGACAATTCGCACAGCAGAATCTGTAGTATTAACATGTTGCCCACCAGCGCCAGACGCCCTAAATGTATCTATACGCAAATCAGCCAAATTAATTTCCGGCGCTTGCGACAAAGACAACCTAGGTAAAACCTCGACTCGCGCAAAAGAGGTTTCTCTAGTATTTCCCGAATTAAAAGGAGACAACCGAATTAGACGCATAATCCCCGCCTCACCTTTCAAGTAACCATAAGCAAATTGACCACCAATCTCGATTGTCACCTTAGTATAACCGCCCTCAGGCGCTTCCGAAAGTTCAATAATTTTAGGCGCATAGCCACTTCTTTCCGCAAACCTTAAATACATCCTACATAACATTTGGACAAAGTCTTGAGCGTCCTTACCACCTAGCCCACAATAAATAGTCAAAATTGCATCATTCTGATCATATTTCCCATTCAAAAATGTTGCTAAACGCAACTTAGCAAATGTCGTTTCCAGTTTAGTTAAAATTTCATCACAAAACGCTTCATCATCAAGTCCATCAACTTCAATCAAAGTAATTAAACCTTCTAGCTCTGTTGTGAAACTATGCCAATTATCATAATCTACTTTCAATTGTGCCAGTTCTCGACTAATTTTCTGAGCTGTATTGGCATCAGACCAAAAATCAACATCATTAACTTTTGCTTCTAGCAAAGCAATTGAACTATGCAAGCCAATCAAATCTTTGACCTTCAAAGCCTGATCGACCATAGCCTTTAATTCATAAAGGCGCTTTTTAATTTGCTGCATAAAAAAAATAAGCTAAGCTATAGCAAAAAAAGCATAGCAAACTTTCCCAATCATGTCGATCACTCGTACAATATTAAAAAACACTTTCTGGCAAATTTTAGGCAAATTCATCACCGCTGTTTTGGGAATCGTATCGATCAAAATGATAACTGGCTATTTTAACACTGACTTGTACGGCCAATACACCACGCTCTTTGACTATGTTAGCTTCTTTGCTATCGCTGCCGATTTTGGCCTATACACAATTGGTGTCAGGGAAATGGCCAAAAAAGAACAGCCTATACATTTTATTTTTGGCAACATCCTTTCGCTAAGATTAATTTTAACTATCTTCATTTTAAGTTTAGGTGGAATAGTTGCTCAATTTATTCCTTCTTACGCAGACACGCTGATCCCGCAAAATATCTGGCTAGTTTCACTAATCACCGCCCTTTTCTTGATCAATGGCACGCTTACCTCAGTTCTACAATTCAATTACAAAATGCTAGCTGCCAATATTAGCATGATTTTAGGTAAAATTATTAGTGTCGCCTACATAGGGATTATTATTTATAAAATCTACCCCGATGTGCCATATACAGGGTTTGATCATTTACTCTACGGTGCTGTAGTTGGCAATGTTATTATGATCGCTATCACTGCCTATTATACCAATAAATATACACCTATCCGTCCTCTGTTCGACAAAACTTACCTCAAACAACTAATCAAAACATCAGCCCCCTATGCACTCTCTCTAGTTCTAAGCACCATCTATTTCCGAATCGACATTATTTTACTTGGATTACTCAAAAGTTTATCCGAAGCTGGAATTTACGCTGTTCCTCTAAAATTAATGGAAATCCTCAGTGTTATTCCCGTCTTCTTCATGAATTCACTTTTGCCAGCACTAACAAACTACATTAAAACCAATAAAGCCAAGGCAGCACAAGTTGTCGAAAAAGCTTTCGGGTTTTTATTAATTATTGCCATGCCCCTTATGATTGGTGGCGTCATCTTAGCTTTTCCAATTACATTTGTAATCAGTAGCCCCCAATTCCTAAGTGGTTATCACTGTCTCAATGATGGCCGCATCGTTAGTCAGCAAGTTGCAGAAATTCAAACACTATGTGAATCCAGCCAATTCGTGAGTAATTTTGCTTTAAGCGAGAGTTTCCATACTGGCTACCGCTACCTAGTCGGATCCGATTTGGCTTTCAAATTAATCATAGTTGCTGTTTTCTTTTCCTTTTTAAATACGCTCTTTAATTTCAGCCTAGTTGCATTAGATCAACAAAAAAAACTATTATATATAAATTTACTTGGCGTCGGCTTTAATGTTGCCACAAACCTGATCCTGATTCCTAAATATGGCTTCATCGGGGCAGCTGTCACAACTATCGGCTCAGAAATTATTATTCTTCTTGGTACTATTTATTATTATCGACAAAATTTACCTTTCCATTTCAATCTAACTCAAATAATTAAAACAATGCTAGCCAGCCTAAGCATGGGTTTTAGTTTATTAATTTTATTCACCCCCAGTTACAAGTTATTACAAAACTGGAATATTTTAATTCTAATTCCGATTGGCATTGCTATCTACACTAGTATGATCCTACTAACAAAAGCACTTACAATTAAGCAACTCAAAGAACTTTTACATTAGTTTGAGGACGCTCTGAA
>CAZXGE010000052.1:0-6267 GCA_964640445.1 uncultured Candidatus Peribacteria bacterium | reverse complement strand
GAAATTGTTAGATTGTTAGTAGTTCAATTGGAAGAGCGCCTTTCTGAGGTGAATGTGAAGATTGTTATTTCCGATGCTGCCTTGTCTTTGCTGGCCGAAAAAGGTTATGATCCTGAATACGGTGCTAGACCAGCTAGAAGAGTGATTCGAGACCAGATTGAGGACGAAATTACTCAGCTTTTGGTTGATGGTCGCATCGCTGCTGGAGCAACCGTAGAAGTTGATGTAAATGAAGGGAAAATTGTTGTTAAAGAGCAAAAATTGTGATATAATGGTTAGATTAGTTCACAAATTATGCAATTACAAAAAATCTTTCAAACCGCCTTCAATTATGGGGCTTCGGATGTTTATATTTCTGCTGGTAGTAAGCCTGCTTTACGCATAAATGGCGAGCTTGTGGTGATTGAAGAACATCCATTGTTGACCAAGAAAATGGCTGAAGATTATATTTTTGAGACTCTTAATGATGATCAGCGTTCTAGATTTGCCCGTACTCTAGATTTGGATTATGCTTTGGATGTGTTGGGTGTTGGCCGTTTCCGGGCCAATGTTTTTATGCAGCATGCTGGTATTGGTAGTGTTTTTCGTGTAATCCCTGAGGAAATTAAGTCTTTGGATAGTTTAAATCTACCAACTCAATTAAAACAAATTGCTGATTATCGACAAGGTATCGTCTTGCTTACGGGGCCAACTGGTTCAGGTAAATCAACAACCTTGGCAGCTATTTTGGATGAAATTAACCGTAAACATTCATACAATATTATTACGATTGAGGACCCAATTGAATTTATCCACAAGCACAAACGCTCATTTGTCCAACAGCGTGAAGTTGGAGTTCATACCGGATCTTTTGCTACAGCGCTTAAAGCTTCATTGCGTGAAAGTGTTGATGTGATTTTAGTCGGTGAAATGCGTGACCACGAAACAATTGCTTTGGCCCTTACAGCTGCAGAAACTGGGCATTTGGTATTGGCAACATTGCATACTAGTGGTGCTGGTAAGTCGGTAGATAGGATTATTGATGTTTTTCCTAGTAGTCAGCAAAATCAGATCCGCGCGCAATTAGCCCAAAGCTTACGCGCTGTAATCTGGCAGCAACTTTTGAAAACTCCGGATGGTCATTCTCGTGTAGCGGCCTTAGAAATAATGTTTGCTAACAGTGCGATTCAGAATTTAATCCGTAAAGGTAAGACATTCCAGATTCAATCTGTATTGGAGACGGGAATGCGCGAGGGTATGCAAACAATGGAACGAGCAGTGAAAAATTTGGCTGAACAAGGCTTTATAACGCAAGAAACCGCCAACGAACAGTTAGCGGCTTTGATTGCGGGGTCTGATAGTAGTGAGGCGGGGTAGATTATCTAATATGCACCAAATTATTTTCGTCTCGGTGGAAGATTTTTTTGTTGTTGATGTTGATCTGGATCGTGATTGGCTTAACATGTCTGCGCTCGAGTACGCTAGTGATTAGCTTGTGGTATTCTGTTGGACCATTTTCTTCGATAATTTCTTTAATGACATCACTAACTGTACCTTTGGTAAAGCCCCATTCTTTGAGTGCGTACACTCCTCTACCGACAAGGACAAACTCTTTTTTGTTGATCAATTCGTTGTGAACCGCTTGTTGACTTACTTTTTTGTTGTCAAATTTGTTGTCAATAATTGCATTGGAAATTTCCGTAAAGTGCATTGGTCCGCTGTTTTTATTGAGAACAAAGAGGATTTTGTCGAATAATGTTTTGGGATTCACATGTCTCCAGCCAGTTAGGCTGATTGAATCTGATTTAACTGTAATTCGTCGATCTAGTTTGATTGCTGATAAAATAGTTTTCTTTCTTAGCTCTAAGCCTTTTTCTTTGACTTTTTCTTGAATATGAGTGATTAGCTGGTTCTGGGAAAAGCTTTGATTCTTTTCTTTGAGGATTTTTCTGGCTGTGGCAGTAATTGTCTTAACATTACCTAGACTTAAATCTTTCTTGCGGAAATGTGGGCGGAAGTGGATTTTGTTACTTTCGTAACTGATTTCTTCGAATAGAATTGTTGCTAGCTTCAGGTCGGCTACATTGCTACTAAAATCAGGAAATTTGATCTTTAGTTGGCTTTCGTAGGTAGCTTCTGTGATAATATCACCAGATTCTTTTAGTGTATTTAGTGCCCACTCTTTGATCTCTGTGAGCTTAGTTTGCTTCGCATTTCTTTGAAGTTTCTTAAGGGCATAGGATTGGATCTGTCTAACGCGTTCGCGGGTTACATTGTAGTCGTTGCCAATTGCGGCAAGTGTTTCACCTCCAGCTTGTGTCAGTCCATATCTTCTACGGATGACATTACTTTCTTTCTCATTGAGAATATTGATCAGCTCTCCAATGATTTGCACATAATTTGTCAAATCTTGAATGCATGTGTTAGCAATATTGTTAGACATAGTGTTTGTTAAATTGTCAACTATTGCCAAATCTTAGAAGTTATTATCATAAAGGTCAACAATGTATTTTAAAATATATAAAGTAAGTAATGGCTAATGCGGCTTCATTGGCTTACTGGCTAAGTTTTTTGCTGTTGCAATATTTTTAAAAAGTGTTGTCAAAATTATTGACACTTTGAAAAAGCTGTATGAAAAAAGAGAATGGTGGAGTTAGAGGGACTTGAACCCTCGGCCTCTTGCATGCCATGCAAGCGCTCTAGCCAACTGAGCTATAACCCCGTTATTTACTTTGGCTACGAACCTAGTTGGCTAGAGCGCTTAGAGCGCGACTATTTGTTTTGTGCAGGCGTATGTACGCCGCACGGGGCCAACTGAGCTATAGGAATTTAACTGAAAATGTTAACTTAGGCAATCAAAGTTTGCTGAATTGTTGTTGATTTCAGGTGATCTTGAGTGGTTAATCTAAAAATTGAGTAAGTTACTTCGGTGTTAATTTGGCCTAATAGTTCGGTAAAGGCTCTGTAGGCTTCATCTTTATAGACTAGTAGTGGATTTTTTTGTCCGTATGCTTCTAGGGCAACGCTTTTTCTGATGCTATCCATGCGATCAATGTGGTCGATGAAATTGCGGTCTATTGAGCGTAAGAATACTTGCTTTTCGATATTATTTAATTGCTCCTTGTCGATTTGATCCGTGATTTCTTTGTAAGAATTCCAAAGATAATTTTTGGCCAAGTCAATAAGTTCGTCTGCTTTGTTTAGCTTTTTGAGATTTTCTATTTCTAGGCTGTGGTTTGCGTTGAGGTGAATTGTATTTAAAGTTTCTAGAATCTCTTTATAATTATAAGCCTCTGGGGTTTGGTGGGTTAAAATTATGTTTTCAGCAGTTTTTTCCATGGCAACTAAAATTTGATTGCCCGCGTTGCCTTCGAGGAGGATTGATTTTCTTAGTTTATAGACGATTTCACGGTGGTAGTTCATGATGTCATCATATTCGACTACATGTTTGCGGATATCAAAATTGTGACCTTCTACACGCTTTTGTGCGCTCTCGATCGCTTTGGTGATGAATTTATTTTCGATTGGTTCATCTTCCGGCAAATTGAGCAAATCAATCATTGATTTGACTCGATCACCGCCAAAGATCCGCATTAGATCATCTTCCATTGAGATGTAAAATTGTGTTTCACCTGGATCACCTTGTCGACCTGATCTACCTCGGAGCTGGTTATCGATTCTACGGCTTTCGTGGCGTTCTGTACCAATAATTGTAAGACCACCTAATTCTTTGACATTTTCTTTAATTTTGATGTCAGTACCACGACCTGCCATATTCGTAGCGATGGTTACGGCTTTTTCTTGGCCGGCATCGGCAACGATCTCGGCTTCTTTTTCGTGTTGTTTGGCGTTTAAGACATTGTGTCTTATACCTGAGCGTTTGAAAATTTCACTAAGTGTTTCTGATTGTTCAACAGATACTGTACCAATTAGGACTGGCATGCCTTGTTCGTGTAGTTCTTTGACTTCCTTGGCAATTGCTTTGTATTTGCCAAGTTGGTTACGGAAAATCAGATCCGGTTTGTCGACACGGTTGACAGGTTTATTTGTCGGGATGGCAACGATGCCTAGTCCGTAGATTTTATAGAATTCTTCTTCTTCGGTTTTGGCGGTACCGGTCATGCCGGCTAATTTATTGAATAATCTGAAGAAATTTTGGAATGTAATTGTGGCCAGGGTTTTGCTTTCTCGCTTAATTTCGACGCCTTCTTTGGCTTCTATAGCTTGGTGTAAGCCACCCGAATAGCGTCTGCCTGCCATCAGACGGCCCGTGAAATCATCAACGATGACTACTTCGCCATTTTCGACTACATAGTCGCGGTCATTTTTGTATGAAGCCTTAGCTTTTAGTGCTTGTTCGATATGGTGTACTTCTTCGAAGCCAGCTTCGGAGTAAATGTTGTCAATACCCATTAGCTCTTCCATTTTGTTGATACCAGCTTCAGTTAGGACAGCGGTTTTTTGTTTTTCGTCGATGTTGTAATGTTCGTTTTCAACTAGCTTATTGGTAAGGTTGGCGTACTTTAGGTATTTTTCTGTGGATTCTTCGGCGGGTGCTGAGATGATTAGTGGTGTTCTGGCTTCGTCAATGAGGATAGAATCGACCTCATCCACGATAGCAAAATTTAAAATTTTTGGCTGTACCAATTGACTCTCGTCGATTGCCATGTTGTCACGCAGGTAGTCGAAGCCAAATTCATTATTGGTACCATAGGTAATATCGGCTTTGTAGGCGGCAATTTTTTCAGCTTGATCTTGATTGGGGACGATGACACCGACACTGAGTCCAAGTGTTTCATATAACGGTTGCATCCATTCGGCATCGCGTCTTGCAAGATAATCATTGACTGTTACAATGAAAACTCCGTCACCGCTGAGTGCATTGAGGTATGCTGGCAAGGAACAAGTTAAGGTTTTACCCTCACCTGTTTTCAT
Source organism: uncultured Candidatus Peribacteria bacterium (assembly GCA_964640445.1). GTDB lineage: Bacteria > Patescibacteriota > Gracilibacteria > UBA1369 > UM-FILTER-41-14 > CAZXGE01. The sequence goes on along the minus strand of CAZXGE010000052.1, from coordinate 1,353 downwards.
TTCGGCGATTTTGCCTTCGTGAATAACTAGGCCGCCAATGAGCTGAACATCAAATGGGATCATGTTCCAGGTAACTTCTTGACCACGAACATTGTATTTATGACCATTTAATGTTTTGGCTGCGTATTTCGCCAAAGCAAAAGCTTCAGGCAAAATCTGATCTAAGGTTTCTCCGTTCTTTAATCTGTCTTTAAATTCTTGTGTCTTGGCTTTTATTTGCTCGTTGCTTAGGTTTTTGCCTAGGTAAATTTCGTAATTTGTATTAATTTTGCTGATTTCCTTACTAAGTCTTTTTAGTTCTTTTTCGTTCTGATCGCCGATGATTTTGTTGATGATATTGAGAAGTACCAAATTAGTTGTGGTTGATGATATTTTTGTTAAAGCAAATATACCTTACTTACCTTTTATAGACAAATAAATTCGATGCTAATTTAGTCAGCTTTTTTGAAAATAACGGCTGGTATTGTTTTGAGTAGGATTTTGATGTCTAAGAGTAGACTCCAGTGTTCTATGTAGTAAGTGTCCAATTTGATTTCATCATCGAAATTGAGGCTACTTCTGCCGCTCACTTGTGCCATGCCGGTAATACCTGGTTTGATAGTTAAGACAAATCGCGCGTTTTCGTCGTATTTGGAAACTTCTTCGGGTAGATGTGGTCTCGGTCCAACCAAGCTCATGTTTCCGATTAGAACATTAATAAGTTGTGGTAGTTCATCAAAGTCGAAGCGTCTAAGAAGTTTGCCAATTTTAGTGATTCTGGGATCGTTTTTGATTTTGACAATGGGGCCGCTGCGTTGATTTTGATCACTAAGCTCTTGGTAACGATGATTATGTGTATTAGCTTTCATACTACGAAATTTGTAGCAATAAAAATGCTTGCCTGATTGGCCAATTCTAGTTGCAACTTTGCCATCATCTAGGTAGCGGAAAAAAACTGTGCCTTTAGATTCAAGTTTAATTGCTGCTGCGATTATTAGAAAAAATGGTGCTAATATGGTTAAGGCAACTAATGAGATCGAAAAGTCAAAGAGACGCTTGTTGATTCTCCCCCACCCTGTTAGAGGTGTCTTTTGTAGATTTAGCATCAGTAACCCTTGAATATTTTCGGCTGTAAAATTATGTTCGACTAAACTGAGCTTACTAGGTACGAGATGGTAGTTCAAGTGTCTGCTTCTAGCTATATTTAGGCAAAATTCAGTTGTACCAAGATCGCATTCTTCGCCAATCTGAATAATTGTTTGAATTTTATCATTATCAAGTCTTTCTTTTAAGTCAGTGATTGTTGTAACTTGGCTTACCAAATTAAATCTAGGTTCATTACTCAATTTTGTGCTTACTTTTTTCATCGCTTCG
>CAZXGE010000051.1:0-6600 GCA_964640445.1 uncultured Candidatus Peribacteria bacterium | reverse complement strand
TTAGATTATAGCGAACACCAAATTCTCCATTTACTGGATAGACGATGTTTTCAATCCTTAGTTTGCGGAAATCGAAAGTTTCATCCAGAGTATTGCCAAACAAATCGACATAAGCATAACCCTGGCCCTGCTTTTTCAAATAAATAATATCTTCGGAAGTTGCCAATCGGATCGAGGGGAAAGCAGCCTGGAGACGATTGAGCTCAGTATCATCGGGATTTAACCTAACAAGCTCACGGACAGGCCCTTGGTATTGCTCATCTGCCTCGGTTAGGCTGTCATACAACTTAATCCCTTGATAATCAAAAACTTCAACGCTACCAACATCACTATTTTTCAGCAATAAATCCTGCATTTGCGGCTTGAAAACAACAAAACTTTCCGCTGGTAAATAAGTATCAACCAGCTCCGACATGCGCTCGGCTGTCAATTCGGCAAACGAACGGCTATCTACATAAATCTTCTCGGTAATTAAGAGCGAACTACGCCAAACCAAACTAATGCTAACTGTGGCAATAGCCAAAACAATTAAACCAAGTAGTAGCAAACTGATCTGGCTGCGAAGTTTCATGTGATTATGGTATTTTTATATTTATGAGAACAAGTACATCTAGATCATAGCTATTGTAGGAAATATAGCAAATAAAAGCATCCTACCACCCAATTATACCGTCGGGGCGGATGTAGTAAGCGCTGAAATCGGCTCTAGCGCTGTAGCGTAAGCGACCATAAAAGAGTGGCAAACCAAATGGATCGTCGATGGCGGTAATGGTCATGATCTCCTGGATGATAGCTTGGCGTTTGACATCATTGTTGGCTGTAGCTAATTTGGCTAATAACTGATTGAGTGCAGTGTTTTCGTAGTTGGCCAAATTGTACTTACTATCTTGGGCGAAAAACGACTGCAGAAAACTATCGGCAGTACCCAAGTCGCTACGCCAGCCGACGAATAACAGATGAATACCTTGCGTTTGTGTTCGATCAAACAACTGCTCCGGCCTGACTAAGTAGGCCTCAGCATCAATCCCTACACCTTTAAATTCGCGAACCAAGGCATAAGCAAACTGTTCCAAATCGGGAGGTACGGCAAACTTGAGGTTTTGGCCTACGAGTTTCGTTTCTTTGGCCAAGCGTGCTCTTGTTAAAATATCGTTTTGTTCAGGTCGCAGCTCGGGATTAAAGCCCAGAATTCCACTACTAACAAACTGCTGAGCTGGCGTACCAAGTCCATCAGTTAGTGTTTCGATCTGGTCGTAGGGAAAAATCTTACTTAAGTTACGGCGATTTTCCCGAATGTCCCATGCTGAACCAGCTGGATTCCAAATGAAAAAATTAACCGTGAGATCTGGCTGCTGTTTAACGACAAATTTATCACTATCAGCTTCTGTTTGCAGAATTATTAGCGTGTCGCGATCTTGCTCATGGGCTAAGCGTTTGACACGATCTGTCTCCACAATATAGGTTAGATTTCTGACGGCCGGGCGGTCATCATCCCAATAGTTATCGAACCGTTCATAATTACAGGCCGTTTGCCGTTTGAATTTTAAGAGTTTGTAGGGGCCGGTACCGTTAGGCTTTTGTGCCAATTCAATTAGATTTGTACTTGGCAGGATGGGAATTAGCGCCAATTCGCGCAAGAAATTAGGGTTATCGGTCTTGAGTTTAAAAACTAATTTATAATCACCTACTGTTTCGATCTTGTCGATATTAGCCAAAAATTCTTTGAGATGTTCTGGTGATTTTGTTTTCAGAAAAGCAAAAGTAGCAAGTACATGCTCCTTGGTCAATTTGGTCCCATCATGGAAATTTACTTCTGGCCTGAGCTTTAATTGCCAAACCGTATTGGACAGCTTGCCGTAGGTATATGCTAGTTTGGGCACAGGCTTTAAGCGTTCATCGAAACCAACCAAGCCTTCATAAATGGGGGCTAAAACTTGGCGATCGGCAGCGATTGCTGACAAGGGATTTAAACTCAAAAATGGTTCAGCCAAGACAACTTTGCCCTGATGAACAGTTCGTTCTTGCTCACCAGCAGAATTTTGGCAACCAGATATAGCCAAAATCGAAAACAAACCAACCAGAAGCAAAACGACAAAAGAATGAAATCTGCAGCGCATTTTTGTTTTTGTTAGTGCCTTAAGCGGCTTTTAAACTTTGCATTTGTTGTACTTTTTGGTAAATGACATCGGGCGAACCAATGTCAGTGCGGAAGAAAAACGGCCCTTTAAAAATACCAAGTGTTTGAGCTGCGTTTTGGCGTGCCTCTTCGATACTATCACCAAAGCCAACAACAGCAACAGCGCGTGAACCCAACATCTTGAGCGTTAATTCATTTTCAGTTTCGGAGACAAAATCTACAGAAGCAAAATAAATTTTGGCAGGTACTTGCTCTTTGATTAAAGTCAAAATACCACCTTTTTCTGGCTGATCGGGGTAACCATTCGGTACTAGATATAGGCAGACAGTAGCTTGATTTTTAAATTCCTGCTTAAGCTCGGCAAGCCTACCTTCCAAGGCCGCGATTAAGAGATCGACAAAGCTAATTTCGAGGTGATTTAAAAGATTCATAGCTTCTGGATCACCAAAACGAGAATTGTACTCAATAACTTTGACGCCATTTTTTGTCACCATAAAGCCACCATACAAAACTCCCACATAGGGCACGCCAGTTTCGGCTTTAACCGCTTCAATAATTTGCTTATTGATAGTTTTGGCAGCATCCAATTCATCTAGGCTCACAAATGGTAGTCTCAAATCTGGAGCTGTATATGTTCCCATACCACCGGTATTTGGTCCGGTATCTCCGTCGTGGGCTCGTTTGTGGTCTTGCACCAATGGGAAATGATACAAGTTTGTACCATCACTAATGGCAATGAGACTGAACTCTTGACCAACTAATTTCTCTTCGATCACAACTTCTGAACTTTGGGCTAAACATTCATCGATATATGCCAAGCCTGAAGCCAAATCGGGCAAGTGTTCTCCTGACAACTTCACCCCTTTGCCACCGACTAAGCCATCATATTTAACTACATATTCACCTTTAAGCTCGTCCAGTATAAAGTCTTGAGCTTCGTCTTTATTGTTTTGATTAAAAATTCGAAAGCCGGGCAAACCAGGAATGCTATATTTCTCCATCAGACTTCTTGTGAAAGCTTTGGAGCCTTCGAGCTGGGCAGCTAATTTCTTGGGAGCTAAAACCTGGAGACCAATTTTTTCTGCAAGATAATCAACCAAACCAGCGCAAATAGGATTTTCTGGACCAATGATCCCGTAAGCGCAATTGTGCTCTTGGGCAAAATTGGCAACGGCCGCAAAGTCCAACAAATCACCAACTTGCATTTCCTTGGCAAGCTTACTGATGCCGGGATTATTACTGGCAGCAAAAACAAAAAGCTCAACATCACTACGATTCAATAACAAATGTTCACAGATTGCGTGTTCACGAGCACCTGAGCCAACTACTAGAATTTTGATCATAGCATTAATTAATACGAATAATTTTTAGCTTAGGCACTAACTTCTGCTTCGAGTTCGGATAAATACTTTTCGTTAACTTCAGGAGTTGGGTATTTACCGTCGAGACAGGCAGTACAAAAGTCAGTAACTGGAGATTTCACGGTTTTGACACTTTCAACTAATGCCGATAAATCTTGATAAATTACAGCATCGGCGCCAATTTCGCGAGCAATTTCCGGGATTTCCAAATTGTTGGCTACAAACTCTTTGCGACTTGGCATGTAAACGCCATAGACACATGGATGCTTGAGTGGCGGTGCACAAGAAGCCAGATAGACCTTGTTGGCTCCACATTCCCGAACCAGTTCAATAATCTTCCTAGATGTATTCCCTCTAACGATACTATCATCAACCAGTAAAACATTTTTCTTTCTGATTTCGAGTGCAACTGGTGTGAGTTTGCGGGTGATAGAAGCCTTGCGCTCTGTTTGACCGGGCATAATAAAAGTACGACCGACATAACGATTTTTCATTAAGCCTTCACGATATTTAACGCCAAGCTCTTCAGCCAATGTCAAAGCAGCCGTCCGACCCGTATCCGGAACCGGAATCACCACATCAATTTCCAGATTCAATTCTTTTACTTTCTTAGCCAAATGCCTCCCCATGCGTAATCTCGATTTATACACACTAATCTGATCCAAAACCGAATCGGGGCGAGCCAAATAAATGTGCTCAAAAATACAAGGGCGATAGACCGGCTTATCGTGACAAATTTGTCTGTGAACCTGCAGATCGTTGTCGATGAAAATCGCCTCCCCCGGCTTAATATCATCTAGAAAATCGAATACACCAGGCAACAATGCTACCGTCTCTGAGGCCAAAATATATTCATCTTTGTCGCCGGAATCAGATTTGCGATGCCCAAAAACCAAAGGTCTAATCCCATAAGGATCACGGAAAGCCAACATCCCTTGGCCAGCAATAACTGTAATAATTGAATAGCTACCTTTTAATTTTTTCATAACTTTTCTGACAACTTCAAAAACTGATGCGGGGTCAATTTTACCTTTGAAATCCAATTCCAATTCGTGTCCCAATACATTAATCGCCAACTCTGTGTCGGATGTACTATTTAGATAACGCTTGTACTCACCGGTAACTAACTCCTTTAATTCATGATAATTCGTTAAATTACCATTATGAATCAAAGCGACTCCAAAAGGTGCATTGATTAAAAATGGCTGTGCTGCTGCTGGGTCCATATCCCCTGTTGTCCGATAACGCACTTGCCCAAGACCCATAGTACCTTTCAGGATCTCAATCCGCTCTGGGTTAAACACCTCAGACACCAAGCCGTTATCCTTAATCATGTGTAATTTATCACCATATGTCACCATCCCCGCAGCATCTTGACCACGATGCTGCAACATTAGCATGGCTTCGTACAGCTCTACGGCCACTTCTGTCGATCCGGTAATGCCGACAATTCCGCACATAATTGAGCAGGGTTAATTATGATTATTAAGATTTAGTCATCTTAGCTAAGGTTGCAGCGGCAATGACCACATTGTGCATCAGTGTAGCTACTGTCATTGGCCCAACACCACCAGGCACTGGTGTAATGAATCCTGCTATCGGCTCGACCGAAGCGAAATCAACATCGCCAACCAATTTCCCATCCACACGATTAATACCCACATCGATAATAACAGCGCCAGGTTTCACCATGTCGCCGGTCAACAACCCTGGCCTACCTACGGCCACAACCACTATATCCGCTCTGGTTGTGTGCGCTTTTAGATCTTTAGTTTTACTATTACAAACTGTCACCGTTGCGCCACGATTGGTTAACATAGCGGCCAACGGCTTACCCACAAGATTACTACTACCCACAATCACGACTTCCTGCCCTCTGAACTCACTAACTACTTTTTGTAAAATCGTAACAACCCCTTTGGGCGTACATGGAGCTAATTCCTCAGCGGCTTCCGAGCGAAACATCTGCCCCAAATTCAATGGGTGAAAACCATCTACATCTTTCTCTGGACGGATTAAACTAATAATCCGTTCGGCATCCAAATGCGCTGGCAAAGGCATTTGCACCAAGATACCGTGCACTGATTCTTTTTGATTCAATTCTTCAATAATATTGTCCAAATCTTGCTGGCTGATTGTCGAAGGCAAACTAATTAATTCTGAAGACAAGCCATAAGTTGCTGCTGTTTGTGTTTTTTTCTTTACATAGCTCAAGGACGCCGGATCTTCACCAACTAACAAAACAGCTAGATGCGGGTCAATGCCCTGGAGTTTCAGGTCGCGTGCAGATGCAGCAGTAAACTCTAAAACTTCGGCGGCGATACTATTCCCGTCAATCAGTTGAGCCATATGATTTATCCTACGACATTAAGCTTGATACAAATCAAATTTACCTCAACTAAATCAGTAAATCAATACTGTATTTATCGACTCGTTGCCGGAAATCAGAATCGGTAATAGCCGCATAGTTCACAATATCAACAAAATAGGGAAATTGAGAATTTTCAAAAGCTACCTGCAAAGACTGGACCGTAGAGAAATCAGCTTCTGACAAGCCATAAACCACCAGATCCACATCAGACATCACTTGATGATGTCCTTCTGCCCTAGAGCCAAAAAGCCTCACTTGCTTAATTTGAGGAAAAGCACGAACAATGGTTGTTATATCAGCTAAATCTTCAGCTGTTAAACCAGTTGCTTTGAGAGCTTCTGTCATGAATAGTCTTGATTATGCTGAACAAGTTTAATTAACAGTGGAGCATAGATATTGATAATTTTTTCAGCGATATCCTTAGCCAATTTATCATCATAAATATGACTAGTTAAGTTGCGTAAATCCAAAGCCATTAGCCAGCCACGGACATCCTCAATAAGACCAGCATTGGCCGCCAAGCGAATCGCCTCCCTGGGGGTTTTTACAACATAATTCTCCGCTTCTAGACTAGACTTCAGGAATTTCCAAGACAGTTCAATGGCAAATTCAAAAGTTTGAATCAAACCATACCTCAACAAATCATCTTCTGGTGCTGCTTGGACACGGTTTATGGCTTCAACCAAACGCTCAGCTGCTTTGACTAAGTTCGAATATTTATCGCTAGCTCG
>CAZXGE010000050.1:1417-6644 GCA_964640445.1 uncultured Candidatus Peribacteria bacterium | reverse complement strand
ACTTTGAACTTTACTAGTTTTTATGCGTAAGATTCCGGCTACAATTGCCACTCAACACCCTGATAATGCCTTGCCTTGCTATTTTACCGGTGAGCGCTTTATCAATGCTCGTGATGAAATAGAAGAATGTTATCGTGCTTTTTCAGAATTGGGGACGGGCGAGTACATGTGGGACTGGGAAGGTAAATTCGTTGATGAAGCCGTAATCGATCGTTTGTATAATCAGTATTATGACTTTTTTAAGGCTAATCAGATCGGGCGTGATGTATTTTTGACATTCCGTGTACCCAACATCTGGATTGAGTCTAGTCATAAACTGCCACGAGCTTTCATGAATATGATTACAGCGGAGAAGGCAGCGACTCAATTTGAATTACATCATCCACCTTTGTTTGAAGCAATTCTACCCATGTGTTCCAGTAGTGACCAGCTGATTTATTTGCAGAAAAGTTTTGCCAAAATTGCCCATGCCAGTGAAGAAATTTTTGACCTCAAAAGTTCGCTAAAAATGGTTAATTTGATTCCTTTGTTCGAGAAATTTGAGGTAATGGCGGATGCCAAAAATATTTTATCTGAATATGTGGACTTTTTGGAGCGGGAATACGACCATAAACTTGAGTATATGCGTGTGTTCACGGCTAGGAGTGATCCGGCAATGAATGCAGGTATGATGCCGGCTTTGGTTGCGGCGAAAATGACAATAGCGACTTATCATGAATTTGGAAAAGAGCGTGGGATCGAAATGTATCCGTGGATTGGCGCAGGCTCATTGCCTTTCCGTGGCGGTGTTAATCCGGAAAATGTTGACGCCACGATCAATACCTACCGCGGGATGTCGACTGTGACTATTCAAAGTGCTTTCCGTTATGATTATCCATTAGAGATGGTGAAAGAGGCCATAGCCAAACTAAACACTGAGCTGCCGAAGAATCGACTTAATTTTGAGCCAGTTTCGGCTTCGGAGCGCGAAGCTTTAAACTTATTCAACGAAAAATCGGCTGAATATTGGCGAGAAACAATCGAAGCAATTGCACCAATCATCAATGCTGTTGCCGATAATTTACCAAATCATCGTGAGCGCGTGCAGCATGTTGGCCTATTTGGTTACTCGAGAGGGATCGGTAAGGTTAAACTACCTAGAGCGATTAAGTTTACTGGTGCCTTGTACTCACTTGGAATACCACCAGAACTAATAGCCTCTGGTCGCGCCTTTAAACTAGCCAAGGAGATGGGTATTCTGGATGTAATTCATCGTCTTTGCCCACATCTAGCCGAAGATTTCATCCATGCTGGACACTATTTGAACCGTGAGAACTTGGAATTAGCGATTAAACTATTCCCAGAACTCAAGGCCGTAATGGGTGATATCCAAGAGATTGAGGATACTTTAAAAATCCAAATCGGCCCCGACAAAACACATCACATTATCCATCGTAATTTCACTTCCAATATTTTCCATCGCTTACAATTAAATGAAGATTTTAGCGAAGATGTATTGAAAGCTGCAGAAATACGCAAATCACTTGGTTAAAACTATGCTCAAAAACCTGCAAACATTGCCCTTGGATCCCATTTTTCAGCTACTTGATGATTACGAGAGAGATCTAAATCCTCTTAAAGTCAACCTGGGCATTGGTCTTTATGCCAACGAGATGGGTGAGAACATTGTCTTTGAAAGTGTGAAAAAAGCATTTCACCAAGTTGATGATAGTAATTTTGTTTACCAACCCATTGGTGGGAATCGAGACTATTTAAACCTTGTGACAAAGCTTGTACTTGGAGACGAGACTGATTTGGAGGGGATTGCCATGCTGGCAACTTGCGGCGGCACACAAGCTTGTCGGATTTTTGGTGATTTACTGGCTCGTGATGAAATCGACCGCGAAATCTATATTCCAACTCCGACTTGGGGCAATCATTTTGCTGTATTTTCAGGTCTAAAAAGCAAGACTTTCCCTCATTTGGCTGGAGCTGATAGTGTCAATTTCGAGGGCTACAAACAGGCATTATCCGAAGCTAAATTTGGATCCGTGCTAATGCTGCATGGAGGCTTAACTCACAATCCTACCGGCCTTAATCTTAGTTACAATCAACTTCAAGAACTAATTCCAATTATGCTCGAAAAACAGATTGTTGTTTTTATTGATGCGGCTTATTTGGGATTTGGTGAAGGTTTTGAGCGTGATGCGGCTTATGTGCGTTTGTTATTTGATAATTTACCGAATGTTGCTACCGGTATTTCTTTTTCCAAAAACGCTTCCTTATACGAACACCGAACCGGGGTTTTACTGATCAGAACTGATCGTAAAGCAACTTTTGAAACACAGATGCAACAACTTCTCAGAGAATCCATTTCGATGGCACCTGGGCTAGGTCAAGAAATCATGGCCAACATTTTGGCTAACCAAAAACTCAATTGGCTAGACGAAGTTGAGAAAGCCAGAATCAGCTTGGAATCAAGAAAAAACTTATTGCTTAGTAGCTTGCCTGAAAATTTTAAATATCTGACTGAATGTCGGGGCATGTTTGGATTTTTACCACTAACCGAAGCCCAAATCCTACAATTAAGGTCAGACTTTGCTATTTATATGCCAACTAGTGGTCGTGTTAACTTCGGTGGCATTAAAATCCAAGATATTGATTACTTGGCTAGCTCTATCAAAACTTCCTTGAGGAAATTTTGAAAACCGCGCACTTCCACGTCGACTGCACGACATTGCTACTCATCGTATTGCCAATACGCCTCGGTCGCACCTCGCTTGTCTCCTTGAATTTCATCATTTTTCAAAACTTCCTTCAGATAATTCGCCCAAGTGAACTGAGAGGCTCTATTTTGGCGCATTTTTGCCTTGAGGGGATCGTTGGTGGTTTCGAGTGCAAAAAACGCATTTAGGAGGCTTTTTGTGCTTTTGGGGTTGAAATAGATGGTCTGATCGGCAGCCAACTCGCGATGTACGGGCAAATCGGAGGCTACCACTGGCTTGCCAAAACGCAAACCTTCGAGGACGGGAAGACCAAAGCCTTCTGCGTATGATGGGTAGACGAGCGCTTGAGCCTTAGTAATTAGTGTTGGCAAATCAGATCTAGGCACATAACCCAGATGACGGATGCTGGGATTAGCTAGCTGATGATAAAGTTTCCAAAAGCTTTTATTCAACCAGCCATTAGCGCCAACCAACAGGAGCTCCAGGTCTGGCTTAGTTTGACTAAGCGAATTAAACGCCTTGAGTAGTCTTTGTAAGTTTTTGCGAGGCTCGATCGTGCCAAGATAAAGCAAATAAGGCTTGTTCAGTTGATATTTTTGCACAACTACCTGGTCAGGGTTTTCTGATCCAGAAAAATCCGTACCTAGTGGTATTACTTTAATTTTAGCAGCTAAATTTGAGCCTGGCAGGTGCTCAAGAATTGCCTTTTTGGTTGAATGAGATGGTACAAAAATGAAATTACTGCGTCTAAGACTAGCTGGTAAAAAGTTTCTGAACCAAAACTTGGGCATTTTCAGATGGAATTGGCCGTGGGTGATAGGGGTTAGATCATGAACAGTCGTGATAATTGCGATTTTACTTTTTACAAATGGTGGAGCGAACCCAGTTGGTTCCCACAGATAGTCGGGTTCTAAACGGTTAATCAAGAATGGTAGCAAGAAAAATTTGCGAAAAGTTGTATAGCCAGGAAGCCAGTTATAATCAGGCACTACAATTGAATTAATCTGAGCATTTTGCTGCTCATGATTCGGCTGTTGCAATCTAATTACACTAATTTTGCTACCTTGATCTTGTTTGGCTAATTTAACTAATTCAGAAAATACGCCTTGTCCATAGACATGAATACCCGCACCTTGATCGTCTAGACAATCGGCTAAAAACAAAATATGCATACTTTTAGTCGATTAATTGACGCCAATTTGTTTGACTAAGACTAGATAGTAAACCTGTCAACGGCTGACTGCGGCGTGTAATAATGACCATACCTGTGCCTAAATCCGGACTATATAAAATTTGATATTCTGCCTTTAGTTTTTCCGCTTCGCTAATAAAGTTTGTCATTTCTTGATAATGACTACGCACATTGTCTGCCAGAATTATGCCATCTTCGGCTAATAATGGTACGATTGCCTTCAAGTAGGCTCCATATTCGAATTTCGTGGCGTCAAAAAAAGCAAGATCGACTTGGTCTGGTCGATTAGGAAAGGTTTCGAAAACTTCTGGTGCATGGCCGCGAATTTGGGTGACAAAATCTGCTACTTCCGCATCAGCAAAATGACGACTAGCCAACTCGAACCGCTCACGATGAGATTCAACCGTGTAGAGGTGTCCGCCAGTTTGCATGAGAGCATCAACAATCCATAGGCCAGAATAGCCATTGGAAGTCCCTACCTCTAGGACGGTCTTTAGATTTAAATCAACGACTAAACCATGAATAAAGGCTCCTACGACTGGACTGATATTCCAGTAGGGATTATCAACTGTCGGTGTTAATTTTCCCCTAACTGTTATTAATTTTTGCTTAGACATTGTTTGCTAGATTAGTTAAATAATCGGCTAAAGCTTTTGCTGCTTTGCCTCGGTGAGAAATTTGATTTTTTTCCTCTGTAGTCATTGCCGCATAGACCTTATCGCTACCATTGGGGCGGAAACAACTGCTAATTGGGATACCCGGAATAAGTGCGCATTCCAACTCGTTTGTTATTTGGCCTACTGTTTCACCGCGAAAAAATTGTGTTACTCCGTTAGGATCGTAAAACACAGCTACCGAAATAAATCTAGCTGTACGAAAATCGGGATAATTTTTCATAGTTTCCAAGAAATGCTCAATCCACTCTTCGTCACTAGCGCTAGCGCCTTTACCCCAGCGTCTGGTTTGCACGCCGAGCTCTCCTGACAAGGCGTCGACCACGATACCAGAATCCTCCCCAATTACAGGTAAGCCAGTCAAAGAGCTATAATGCTTAGCCTTGAGCAGTGCGTTGTCTTCGTAAGTAGCTTCGGTTTCATCGGGTTCACTTGTAATTCCCAACTCTTTGAGTGTGACAAAATTGAATGGCAAATCCCCGATTACCTCCAATAACTCTGCGGCCTTGCCTGGATTTTGAGTAGCGATAACAATTTGCATAATTTTAAATTTATGGTTACTCAGGAAAAAGTTGTTGGAATTTTTTTAACTCTTTTTGATATGTAAATTCCAGCTTTTTTTGCAATGTTAGTAAACTTTCACGATCCGAGCTAGC
>CAZXGE010000050.1:0-1407 GCA_964640445.1 uncultured Candidatus Peribacteria bacterium | reverse complement strand
TGCCAACTCCAAATTAAGCAATTTTTCCAAAATTGCTTGTGCAGCTTGTGGGTTGTTGCTGGCGACCGTGTTATGTTCATTGGTCGCCAATTTGAGTTCATAGGCAGATAAGAGATTGTAGTAGACCTCAACAAGTTCAGCCAAAACATCTTTGTAGTTTAATTTTTCTAGAACTTCGATGAATTCATCATGAATAGTGAGGTCGTTTAGAGAGTTTAGTCTTAGGGCTTGGTTGTAAGCCTTGGCTGCGTTTGGATAGTCAGTTTGTGCTACTAAACATCTCCCCAAAGTAACAAAAACATCATCAAATTTAGGAAATTTATTGGCTGCAATGACTAGGTCCTCGACCAGGGGCTTTAACTCTTGTTTAGGCAAAGTACCAGCTTGGCAAAGTTCGCCAATTCGCTGATAATAAACTGGTTTGATTAAAGAAAATCCTGCTAATTCGATTTGCTCCATGTTTGTAAACCTTTGCGTTACCAACTGGCTGTGAATAAACAAAATTGTTAAGAGGGAAATCACTAATAAACTAAACACAATGACTATCTTTTGTGCTAAACTAAAAATTTTACCAAGGCGTTGATTATCTTTTATTAAAGAGGTCGAATTGGTGTTAAGCCCCAAAATTATCAGCGCCAAGAACCAAGGGAATGCTGCGCCCAAATTATAATCAACAAGATTATGAAGGAGACCGGCTACCAAAGCTACAAAAACACCTAACTTGAGATAAAAGTTATTATTCAGCGGCATAGACCAAAGTTTCTTGCCGCTAACATAGAGCGTGCTAAGTATTAACAAACAAAAACTACCCGCTGCCAATAGACCATTTTCTACAGCCAGCTTAAGAATTAAATTATGAGGGTGGTTTGAAGTTGCCAATAGCTGCGATTGCAATTGTGGGTATGCTTCCTTAAAACCATCACTACCAATACCGAACCACGGCGATTTTTTTATTAAAGCCAAGCTACCTTGCCAAAATAAAATGCGTTCGTCAGTTGACTGGTCGGCATCCGTTGATCGGTCGGCTAGCCGCTCTATTGGTTTAACGGTTAGGGGTACTGCCGCTGCCAATTCGGCTGGCTGCAATTTGCCGTGCCAATAATTTAATGAAAAAGCCAAAATTAAGCTCAGCAATAAGGTGAAAAGTGCTAAACCATGTTTCTTTAGAACGGTGATTAGTTTTTGCTTTTGTTGCCTAGCTTTAAACAGTAGCAAAACATCACCAATCAAGAAGGCCAAAAATAGAGCAATTAGACCACCACGAGAAAATGTAAGCAAGAAGGCCACAGTGCCACTGACCACCGCTAATAGTGCTAGCCATTTCTGCCAACCGAACTTTAGTTTAGTTAGAGCGTAATAGCTAATTGGCAACAACAGTAGCAATACAAAAGCTAAAGTATTGGGGTA
>CAZXGE010000049.1:3137-6865 GCA_964640445.1 uncultured Candidatus Peribacteria bacterium | reverse complement strand
AAAAATCAAAGAACTAGACCCCAGCGCTACTTTCACTTTCGAAAACATCGGCGACCCAATCGCCAAAAGCTGGCCAGTCCCAAAATTCTTAAAAGAAATCCTCACAGCCGAAATCAACAAAGACAGTGATGAAGTTTTCGGTTATACACACAGCCGTGGTAACCCCGAAACACGCAAATGGGTAGTCGAATACGCCAAGCGTTATTCACCAAACAGCACACTAGACTATGAATATGTCTTATTTACCAGTGGCCTTGGAGCAGCGATCGCTTCGATTTACCACATGCTCAAAAAAGGCTCTCGCATCATCCAACCTACCCCATCTTACCCCACTCATGCCTCCATGGAGTCTTTTGCCGCCGAAGCCGAACCTATCACCTACACCCTAGACCCTTTAAACAATTGGGAACCAGACCTAAACGACCTCGAAGCCAAAATCCAAGCTCACCCTGAAATTGCCGGCATCTTAGTTATCAACCCCAACAATCCAACTGGCGCAGTCTACAGCCTAGAAACACTGCAAAAAATCGTCAACATCGCTGAAAAATACAAACTTTTCATTGTTTCCGACGAAGTCTATTTCCGCATGGTTTTTAATGGCCACACCCAGCACCAAATCACTGAACTCTGTCAAAATCGAGTTCCGCTAATAGTCATGCGTGGCCTCTCCAAAGACATCCCTTGGCCAGGTTCTCGCTGTGGCTGGTTAGAATTCCATAATGTTGACCTCAACCCCGAATTCAAACTCTACGCCGAATCAGTCAAAAAACGTGTACTCATGGAAGTCTGTTCTGTTACTCTCCCTCAAAAAGTCCTAGCCCAAATTTACGACCACCCAGACTTCACAGCTTGGAATCAACAATACAATCAAGAATTGGAACAAACCGGCAACATGATCGCCGAAATTCTCAGTGAAATCCCAGAACTAATCGTCAACAAAACCAATGGTGCCTTCTACATGATGCCACTATTCCGCCCCGGCGTTTTAAGCAAAACTCAATCACTCCCTATCCCCAACCCCGAAGTCAAAGCCTACATCGAAGCCGAAGTTAACAAAGAAAATTTCCCTCTCGACAAACGCTTCACCTACTATCTATTGGCCGCTACCGGCATCGTCGTCGTCCCCGCCTCTGGCTTTTTCAGCCCCTATTACGGCTTCCGAATTACTACTCTCGATCGCGACCCTGTCCGCCGCCAAGAAACCTACAAAAAAGTAGTCGCCGCAATTAAGGAGTATATAAAGTCATAGCAAACCAAGTGCCCTCTTGCTTGACAAAACGGAAATCCCCACCTATAAATCATAGCTACTTTTTAGTATAATCTACTGGCACAGTACAAGCAAATAAAACAACTCTCAGATGGGGGGGGAACACCAACTCATCTTTTAGAAGACACAAACGACCCCAATAAAAAAATAATTCTAAAAATCGCCAACGACACTCACTTTAAACGATTTCTAGCTAATGCCTACAGCATTTTTCAAAAAAACCCTGATCTCTCTGGCGAAAATATTCAAAAAATAATCGAAATTAGTTATCAAGATTCCGAAAATGGTCTCGAACATATTTTCGCCTATCTAAATTATTTATCAGGAGAGCCATCACAAGTTTTAGCTCAACAACTTTTCCAAAACAATGCACTCAATTCTCAAGAAAAAATTCAAATAATTAACAATTTCTTCGAATCACTTTGTCAATTAGTATGTACTCTCCACGACAAAAATCTGGTTCATTGCGACATCAAACCTGACAATACGCTGTTTGAAAAACAACAAGGAACAGATGGAAAACAAAAAATCCAAGCCAAACTCATCGACCCAACCCTGCTTATTGAAGCAGGCCAAAGTCACTATCCAGATAACAAATACACATTCTGTGGTAGCAAAATTTACATGCCACCAGAAATGATATTTGCCAATAAAGCAATCGGATGGCCCCACTCAAATATCATACAACCAAAGTCAGATATATATGCTTTGGCTGTCACATATTATGAATTAATCGAACTAGCAATTCTACCAGAAAAAAAACACATCTTTCCATCACGAAGCAAACCCATCTATCCCTATCCCGACTTTACTGACCCGATCATCGAATTTAAGTTAGCTATGTTACGTAAAACCGACAATAATAACCTATACAATATAATAAAATCTAACTTACATAATTTCCGCACACCCAAAGCAACAGCCCAAATAATCGCCCTAGCAATTCAAAAAACATTACAAAGCAATCCATCCCTACGTCCTCAAACCGTCGCAGATCTGATGACCGACCTTAATTTGTAAAAAAGTCTAAACCTTGAGTCATTATCTTTTGATTTCCCCTTGACTTAACACGGCAAAACCTATTAAATGAACAATGCAAACAACTCAAAATGCTTGAGCAACGACTGTGTTGAGAGCTAAGCAAGATGAGTCTGAAAGCCATTTCAGGCTTACCTTTTTATTTCTTAGCCCTTGACAACTTTTCTCTATGCCAAAAGCTACCAAAGAAAAGGCCAGCGCTAAAGCAACAACTGTCAAACAGGCATCAATTCCGGTCGTAACCGAGAATTCTGTTGGCCGAAAGTTCTTTACGATGGACCCTACTCAAGATTTTGCGCTACCAAACCTCATTGAGGTTCAGCTCAATTCTTACGAAGATTTCCTAACCGAAGGTCTAAAAGAGCTACTCGAAGAAGTATCTCCGATTCAAGATTTTTCCGGTAAAAAAATCGAACTACATTTTGTCGATCATGAAATTGGCGAAGCCAAATATTCACCAGACGAATGTCGTTACAAAAACTTAACTTACGAAGCTCCGCTCAAAGTACATGTTCAATTGATCAACAAGGAAACTGGTGAGATCAAAGAGCAAGATGTCTTCCTTGGTAGCGTCCCTCTAATGACAGAAAGCGGTTCTTTCATCGTCAATGGTATTGAACGCGTAGTCGTTAGTCAAATTGTCCGCTCTCCAGGTGTATTTTTCTCACGCAATAAAAAAGATTCCAAGTTCCACAGTGCCAAAATTATCCCTAAACGCGGTGCTTGGCTAGAAATCGAAACAGACAAAAAAGGTATTATTTCCGTTAAAATCGACCGCAAACGCAAAATTCCTGCCACAACTCTACTGAGAATTTTTGGCTATGCCGAAGACAAAGAAATCTTAGAAGCATTCAGCGATGTCATTACTGATATCGAAAATGATTACATGCTAAAAACACTAGATAAAGACCCAGCAAAAAGTGTCGACGAAGCTTATCAAGCAATCTACAAAAAACTACGCCCCGGCGATCTTGCTACTCCTGAAAACGCCAAAAGCTTAATTGATTCCATGTTCTTCGACTATCGTAAATATGACATGGGTAAAGTTGCTCGCTACAAAATCAACAAACGCTTTGGCATTGATGTTCCAAATGACAAAGAACACCATGTTTTCCAAGTAAGTGATTTTGTCACAATTCTAAAGCATCTGATTCAATTAAATAATGGTGAGGCTTCTGCTGATGACATTGATCATTTGAGCAATCGCCGTATCCGCCCTGTTGGTGAATTAGTAATCAACAAATTCCGTGTTGGTCTAATGCGTACAGATCGTATTGCCAAAGATCGTATGACAGTTATGGATCTTGAGACAGTTACGCCAACTCAGCTAATCAACTCTCGTCCAATCACAGCTGCTCTACGCGAATTCTTTGCCAGCTCACAACTGTCTCAATTCATGGACCAAACCAATCCATTGGCTGAA
>CAZXGE010000049.1:0-3127 GCA_964640445.1 uncultured Candidatus Peribacteria bacterium | reverse complement strand
AAACGCCGTATCTCAGCCATGGGCCCTGGTGGTCTTTCTCGTGAACGCGCTTCTTTCGATGTTCGCGATGTACATCAATCTCATTACGGCAGAATTTGTCCGATTGCTACGCCAGAAGGTCCAAATATTGGTCTGGTTGTGCATTTGGCAACCTATGCTCGCGTTAATAAATTTGGCTTCATCGAAACTCCTTTCCGCAAAATTGCCCACACTGTAGCAAACAAACCAGCTGCTCTAATGGGTAGAATAATTTCTCAAGATATTAGTGAGGGCAAAACAGTGATTGCCAAAAAAGGTACAGTCGTTGATAAAAAAGTAGCTGATGCCTTAAGTAAATCAAAACTGAAAGAAATTCCAGTTAGAGCTTATCTAACTGATGACATCGAATATTACGATGCCGACGCCGAACGCGATCTTATTGTCGCTCAGTACAAAACTGAAATCGATGAACTAAGACAAATCGTGGAAAGCCAAGTGCCCGCTCGCCAAAATGGTGAACCACAATTGTATCACATCAACGATATTACTCATATCGATGTTTCTCCACAGCAAATCATCTCCGAAACAACGTCGCTAATTCCATTCCTAGAAAACGATGATAATACTCGTGCTTCGATGGGTTCCAACATGCAGCGTCAAGCAGTGCCTCTGGTCACTCCTCAAGCTCCAGTTGTTGGTACTGGTATGGAAGAAATCGCCGGTAAGAGCTCTGGTCATGTCATTTTGGCAGAACAAGATGGTACAGTTTCCTATGTTGATGGTAAGAAAATCATCGTTATCTACAATAATGGTGAACAAAAATCTTATCGCCTACAAAATTTCGAACGCTCAAATCAAGCAACAGCACTTAATCAAAGAGCTCGTGTTAATAAGAATCAAAAAGTCAAAAAAGGTGATGTCTTAGCTGACGGTACTTCAACTGACAATGGTGAACTAGCCTTGGGTGCCAATCTTCTTGTTGCCTACATGGCTTGGGAAGGTTACAACTACGAAGATGCCATCGTCATTTCCGATCGTCTAGTTAGAGAAGGTGTTTACGATTCCGTTCACATCGAAACCTACACAATTGATGTCAGGGAAACAAAACTTGGACCTGAGGTAATCACTCGAGACATTCCTAATGTCAATGAAGGTAAACTCCGTGATCTCGATGAAAACGGGATCATTCGCCTAGGTGCTACTGTAGAAGAAGGTGATATCCTAGTGGGCAAAATCACACCAAAAGGTGAAACTGAGCTAACAGCAGAAGAACGCCTACTTAGAGCCATTTTCGGCGACAAAGCTCGTGATGTTAAAGATACATCGCTCAGAATGCCTGGTGGTAGTGGTGGTAAAGTTGTTGACATCCACATTTTCGACCGTGAAAAAGGTGATGAATTAGCCAATGGTGTCAATCGCCAAATCCGTGTAGCCGTTGCTCAAACTCGCAAGATGTCAATTGGTGATAAAATGGCTGGTCGCCACGGTAACAAAGGTGTAGTCTCCCTAATTGTTCCAGCGGAAGACATGCCTTACCTACCAGACGGACGCCCTGTCGATATTTGTCTAAATCCACTCGGTGTATCAAGTCGTATGAATATCGGACAAATCCTCGAAACCCATTTGGGTTGGGCAGCTAAAGAATTAGGTTACAACATCGCTACTCCAGCCTTAAATGGCCTTAACGATGAACAGATCAATACACTTCTCAAAGATGCTGAACTACCTGAATCAGGCAAAATCCAACTATTCGACGGTAAAACCGGTGAACCATTTGATCGTCAAACAACCGTTGGTATCGTTTACATGTTAAAACTAAGTCACCTTGTCGAAGATAAGATTCATGCCCGCTCAGTTGGCCCATACTCTTTGGTTACACAACAGCCTCTAGGTGGTAAAGCTCAGCATGGTGGACAAAGATTTGGTGAGATGGAAGTATGGGCACTAGAAGCATATGGTGCTGCTCATACACTTCAAGAGATGCTCACAATCAAATCAGATGATGTATTCGGCCGCTCCAAAGCTTATGAATCAATCATCAAAGGTGAATCAATTAAAAAACCAAGAATCCCAGAGAGTTTCAATGTATTAGTCAAAGAGCTACAAAGCTTAGGTCTTAATGTTGACCTAATGAGTGATGGTGACGAAGTTATAGATGAAAACCACGAGTTCCTGGCTTCAACCATCGAAGAAGAAGTTCTAAGCCTAGAATCCGGTCCAAGCGTCATCGACGAAGACGAAATTCTCGAAGGTGAACTTTCTCCAGAAGAAATGATTAATGAAGATATTGATCCACTGGAAGAAATGGACGATATGGATATGCCTATTGATGCCGAATTAAGCGAACTAGACGACTCAGAAATTATGGACGATATGGACATCGACATGGATATCGATATGGACATGCCTATAGATGGTCCCGATGAACCAAGTGATGAAGAATTAGAAGCCCTTGAAGATGTCGATCTAGATACGATTGACGAAGAAAGTGAATCTTAATCTTAAATTATTTGAACAATGCGCAGTGTTAATAAAGTAATTATCGTTGGCAACGTAACTCGCGATCCAGATTATCGTGAACTGAATAATCAAAAAAGTTGTACCTTCGGTATAGCTACTAACAGAACTCAGTTCAGTAAAACTGGTGACCGCCGTAGCCACAGTGAATTTCATGAGGTAATTGCCTGGGGTAATCTAGCTGAAATAGCTAAAAACATGATTACTAAAGGTAAAGGAGTCTACATTCAAGGCTACCTAAAAACTCGAATAATCGAAGATCTAGACGGCTTCAAAAATCGCAAAACCGAAATCGTCATTGAAGATCTACAAGTCCTAGATCGCAAACAAAGCGAACAGCTAAGCGATCCAAGCTCAAACCCGACAGATCAACAACCAGAATCCACAAAATTCTATGATCTCAATGACGACTTTGAAATCTAATTCCTAACTCTAAGCTACTATGCATAACGCCAAAAAAGATGCTGCCAGCTTCAATGCCATAGCTGTTTCGGTAGCATCACCCGAGCAAATCATCGACTGGTCACATGGTGAAATCAAAAAGCCAGAAACCATCAATTACCGTACTCAAAAACCAGAACGCGACGGCTTGTTCTGTGAATAAACTTTCGGACCAACAAAAAACTGGGAA
>CAZXGE010000048.1:0-7044 GCA_964640445.1 uncultured Candidatus Peribacteria bacterium | reverse complement strand
CTAAATTAATTTGTCCTCTGGGTCGTGATGTTAGTGGTTTGCCGATATTGGCTGACATATCTGATATGCCACATTTACTGATTGCTGGTGCTACTGGTGCAGGTAAGTCAGTAGGGATGAATACGATTTTAATCTCTCTGCTTTACCAAAATACACCAGCGGATCTAAAGTTGATCCTAATCGATCCGAAGCGCGTCGAACTGAAAGACTATAATGGTATCCCCCATTTGTTAACTCCGGTTGTAACTGATCCCGACAAAGCGGCTAATGCACTTAGCTGGGCCGTGAGCGAAATGAATAAACGCTATAATACTTTAGCTCAAGCTGGTTGTCGCAGTATCGATGAATACAATAATGATGAGGGGCGCGTGCAAAAAATGCCGAAGATTATTATTGTCATCGATGAATTAGCTGATTTGATGTTAAGCAATGGTAAAGAAGTTGAAGCCTCTATTTGTCGGATAGCGCAAATGGCTAGAGCTGTTGGTATCCATTTGATTGTCGCAACACAAAGACCTTCCGTAGATGTGATTACTGGTCTAATTAAGGCCAATATCCCAACTAGGATTTCTTATGCAGTAACCTCAAGTATTGATTCCAGAACTATTTTAGATGCCATGGGTGCCGAAGATCTACTGGGTAAAGGTGACATGTTGTACTTGCCAAAGGATCTTGGTAAACCTATTCGTGTCCAAGGTATCTATATTTCTTCGAAAGAGATCAAGCGCGTCACTGAAAGACTCAAGTTGACTATGGAGCCAACTTATCATGAAGAGGTTTTAGAGAAGCAAAATCGTGGTGCCTTGGCGGGTTTGGTTCCCGGTGTTGAATCTTCTGATTCTGATGAACTTTACGAAGATGCGCTGCGAATTGTCGTAGAAAATAACAAGGCGTCAGCTTCATTACTACAAAGGAGACTAAAAGTTGGCTATGCTCGAGCTGCTCGTTTACTCGATTTGCTAGAAGAAAATGGTGTCGTTGGTCCTGTAAATGGAGCAAAACCTAGGGAAATTTTGGTGTCTCGTGACAATTAGACTATTTACTCGTTTTTTTGTTTTGTTTGCGTGACTTTTCCTGACTATTGTGCTATAATTTACAGATTAGTCTAAAAACTAACTAAAACAAAAGTGCTTAGAAGCTTAAAATCAATACTGACGAAGTTAGTAGTCTCGATATTGCTTGTTTTTGTTTTGGGGATTGGGGTGGTGAATGCCCAAGATTCCGAAGGTAGCAATCCAGTGACAGACCCTGACCTAGAGGCAATGTGTCCCATTGCTTGGGAAGATTTTAAAGTAAAGTATGCTTTAGATGCTTGTTCTAGTCGTCCATTCAAAGAATGTTCAGACTATTTCGTTAAGATGAAATACCCTCTTTATCCTCTACCAGAAGAGTATATTACAGGAAAAAATCTAATACGATACGATTTTAATTGTGATCAGCAATTTAGTGCAGAAGAAGTTGCAGCGGAAAATAAGGCTACAAATAAACAAAATATTTTAGAGAATATCCCAAAAGAATTAGCGGGTAATCGTTTTTCCCTTTATTGGCAAAAATTTGGCAGTGGTGAATCTAAGGATTTGCCTACTGATAGTGAGTTTCTAGATGTTACCGATCCAAGTAAGGGTTTTTTGGCACCCAATCAAAATTCTAGCTATTTTAATGATCAAGAAAACGGTCCAGTTGTGGCATTTATTTTAAAAATTGTCAGTTTATTGGTTGGGTTTATTGGTGTGGCTGCACTTCTGATTTTAGTCGTAGCATCATATTACATTTTGGTTGCTAATGGTGATAGTGATCAGATTGATAAAGGTAAGGACATGATTGGCTTTGCTTTGACAGGCGTGGTCATTGCTATTTTCTCTTACGCAATTGTGACATTTATTCAATCAGTACTTTATTAGTAAGTATGAATTATTTTTCTCAGATTTTGCAGTCGAGTAAAAGAGTAGTCTTGTTTGGCTTGGTGCTTAATTTGCTGTTGGGGAATGTGGTGAGTGCCCAATTTAGTAATATTGACGATTATGTTGAAAATGGAGCTAATCCAGTTGCAACTCCGGCGTCGAATTCAGCAGGCACAACTAGCTCTTTGGCTAATTCAGTGAGTGAAGTTAAGGATAAAACTACAGCCAATTCCGAGATTGCAGCTGTTTGTGGCAATAAAGATTTTCGGAAAAGTCTAAAGAGCTTAAAATTAGATAAGCTAGCTACGTACTGTCGCTCGGAGTCAAATTATCAGGATTGTGTAATGGTTGCTGATGCTATCAGCGAGTATAAGGCAAATGAGGAATTTATTTTTCAAGGAACAACGGTTGACTATGATGGTCTGGTGTCTGGTCTCACCTACTACGAAAACATCTGTAAGCAAAAGAATTCATTTTTTGAATCCAAGGATCAGACAATTACTGAACTGCAAAAGAATGTGGGTGAGCCTTGTTTGAAACTGGGGGCTCCTGATTTTACTGTTTGTGCTGGTAAACTTGGTGATAATTCTTTTGGTGATGATGAGCGTCGCGAACAGGAATTTCTGGCATTAAGACAAGCAATTATTGACGGCCAAGTTATTACAACATTAGACGAGCCGATTGGTCGTGAAAATTTGTTTACTAGGGCCAAAGTTTGTCGAACGCAATTTGTGAGGAACTCAAGTGGTGATTTGCAGCCAATTGGCAACTTGGATGACCAAGAAGTAACTAATCGGGAAGACAATGATTTTAGCGGTATCTACGCAATTGAAATTACGGATTGTGATAATTATATCGTGACTAAATGTACTCCGAATTTTGCTGCGATTCGTAGGCTAGAATTAGAAAAATCGGGTGATACTTATGTGATGTTGGATAAGACAACAAATTCGACTTATACAACTCTTCCTTACGCCGTTTATTGTGATAAAATTCAGGTTATTTATGGTGAGGGTGGGATTGATCTGTTCAAGAAATATGTCGGTTTTATTTATCGTTTAGCAGCAAGTCTAATCGGCATCGTGGCTGTATTGGTGATCATGATTAGTGGTATTCAAATTAGTATGGCGCAAGGTGATGCAGATCAGGTTAGCGGTGCTCGTGATCGCATTACGCAATCATTGATAGCAATTGGCTTTTTGTTTGTTTAGGGCATTATCCTTTACGCTGTAAATCCTACCTTTTTTACAACAGAAGACCCACAAATCCCCGATCCCCCCAAGCAAGATGTGACTAAGTCTGCTGAGGGAAGTGCAGCTGATGCTGCTGGAAAAGCTGCGGCTGGTAGCACTAACTAAAAGAAATTAACCTAGTTTATGGACAAAATTATATTAAAAAGCATCCTGACTGTAATGATGGCAATGCTACTATCTACGAGCATAAGCTTTGGTAAAGCAAACGCCCAGGCTGGACCTGCTGCGGCTGATATAGTTAATAAGGGCGTCGAAGCTGGCAAGGCTAAATCGGACGATGCTGTAGTTGAACAAGCACCTAAAGAAACAAAAGGTTATCGCATTCCGATCATACCGCGACCCGATGGCTTGCCGGGGCTAGATCCAAGCCAAACTGAAAATCCGGAGCAGGCTCGTGCTTATTTTCTGGGGACATTTTTGCCTAGAGTTACACAATTTCTCTTAACCATGATGTCTGTTGCAGCTTTTGTCATGTTGTTATATGCGTGCTTTATTTATTTCTCTTCATTTGGGGATAGTGAAAAGGCAGGTGAAGCTAAGAATATCATTATCTATGCAGTAGTTGGTTTGGTTGTAGCGATGTTGAGCTTTGCTATCGTTCAAATCATTAGTAGCATTAAACTTTAATTTTATGACTATGAGAAACAAAATGAAACATATAATAGTTTCTATGCTGCTGTTATTGGTTTCTTGTTCTTTGTTGCTACTGCCAGTGCAAGCACAGGTTTCGGCGTTTAAATTTCCCGATGCTGAGGAGTTTTTTGATCAAGACCGCTTGGAACGAAAAGATGGCAGTCAGGGCAATCAAGAAGAAACTGATCCTAATCGCAAGGAGCTAGATACAGAAGGTGATGAATTTACTGATGAGAGTTCCCGACGAGCTAGTAATATCCCAACTGGTGATTTACTAACTGAGGTTTTCCCCAAAGCGATTAAAATCGTGTTTTATATTATGGGTGTAGTTATTTTTGCTGCATTTTTATATATCGGTGTTAATTTGATTATTTCTCGTGGTGATGAAGAGGCTCTAGGTCTTTTGAAAACGCAAATAATTGATGTGATACTGGGGGCTTGTGTGGTCGGTGCGGCACTGGCCATGGTCAGTGGTATAATTCGTGTACTTGCTAATCTTTAAAGCTTATGTTTAAAAATGTTATCGCAATATTGATTGGTAGCTTGTTGCCACTCGTCTGCTCGGCACAGATTCAACTGGACGAGAACTTCCGGCCGGAAACTTTACCTAGGGCAATGGGTCAGACTAGCAATGAACAAATCTATGGTTTTGTTGGTAAAATTATTTTGACTGCGATTCAATACGCTGGTGCATTGGCGATTTTATTTATTGTCTTGGCAGGTTTTCGCTATGTAATATCGCGTGGTGATGAGGGTGAAGTTGGTAATGCAAAAAACACCTTGATCTGGTCTGTTGCAGCGCTACTAATTTTGATTCTGTCCTATAGTATTGTCTCGACAGTATTCAATCTAGCTGCTTCGTTTGGGAAATAGATTTTCACCTCTGATTGTGGCGGTTCCCGCTGGAAGTGGGACTTCGTAGTCGGAAAGGTTTATTTTACCATCAAGGCCAAGGCTAGTTAAGATTTTTTGGCTAGCTATTGGAATAATAGGATTGAGCATTATCGCAACTACCCTGATGATATTGACTAAATTACTCAGGAGCTTGACTGCCGCATCTTTGTCGGTTTTGGCTAATTCCCAAGGCTTGTGATCTTCGACATATTTATTAGCATAATTAGCTAATTTTAGCACTTCTTCACAAGCTTTTTTGATTTCGTAATTGGCAAAATGAGATTTGTAGGCTTCGACTCTGGTTTTAATTTCTTGGCAGCTAAGATTACAAGCAAAATCGACTACTTGACCATCGTTATGTTTGGCCAACAAGGTCAGAACGCGGCTAAGTAGGTTACCAATATTATTGGCTAAGTCGGCTTCGTAAATTTCCACAAAACGATTAACAGTAAAGTCACCATCATCAGTTGTGGGGATCTCTTTCAGTAAATAATAGCGAAACGCATCTTGGCCGAATTCGGAGACGATTGCTTTGGGATCGACCACATTGCCTAGGCTTTTGCTCATTTTTTGACCTTCACTAGTGATAAAGCCATGTACCAAGATTGCCTTTGGTGGCTTAAGACCAGCGGAAAGTAGCATTCCGATCCAAATTCCGGCGTGGAAACGAAGAATATCTTTACCAATAATTTGCAAATCGGCAGGCCAACAACTTTGAAATAGATCGCTGTTTTCACGGTAGCCTAGTCCAGTGATGTAGTTAGACAGAGCGTCGCACCAAACATACATAACATGGTCCGGATCGTTGGGCACTGGTACGCCCCAGGCTAATGCTTCTTTGGGTCTAGAAAAGCTAATATCCATGAGCCCATCCTCGCTATTGACTAGTGCTAGCATCTCATTTTTGCGGCTTTCAGGGTAAATTTTCAGCTCATCAGTTTCGATCAGCCGGCGAATTTCAGCGTTGAATTTAGATAAGCGGAAAAAGTAATTTACTTCCTCAATTAATTGTGGCTTTTTCAAGTGATTGGGGCAAACACCATTTTCATCTAGATCTTTCTCGGCTAAGTAAGCTTCGCAACCACTGCAATATAAACCTTTGTAAGTACCTTTGTAGATGTCATCATTCGCTACCATTTTCTCCCATAATGATTGAGCTCCAAGGATATGTTGCTCACTTGAAGTTCGCATAAAATAATCAGCTTCTACGCCCAATTCCCCCATAATTTCCCGGAAAAATTCACTATTCTGATCCGCAAGCTCTTGTGGCGATAGGCCTAATTCTTTGGCTGTATCAGCCATTTTACTACCAAACTCATCGGTACCCGTCTGGAAATAGGTTTCTTGCCCAGCTAGTTTCTGATAACGACTAATAGCATCGGCTAAAATGAATTCCAGAGCATGTCCTAGATGTGGTTTACCGTTAGTATAAGCAATTGCAGTTGTTAAATAGAACTTTGATTTTTGCATGAATTTTGTGTGTGTAATTGGCTCTTTTCTTCAACAGAATAAAATCTTGCTTTAAATAGGTCAAGTTGGATATAGTCTTTTATAGTATTCTCCCGAGAAAAGCGTTAGTTAATCTATCCTAATTTATGACTATGCCTGTCAGAACTCGTTTTGCCCCATCGCCAACTGGCTATCTACATATCGGTGGTCTCAGAACTGCTTTGTATTGTTATTTATTAGCCAAAAAGACTGGTGGCAAATTTTTATTGAGAATCGAAGATACGGATCAGGAGCGATTAGTAGAAGATGCAGTCGACAATCTGCTAGAAGTGCTCGAATGGGCTGGAATTAATCATGAAGAAGACTTAGTCGTTCAGTCCCAAAGACTACCTCAATATAAAAAGGCAGCTTTGCAATTGATTGAAACTGGTCATGCGTACTACTGCTTCTGTACAAAATCGGATTTGGATCAAATGCGTGAACGGCAAGTAGCATTCAATTTGCCACCGCGTTATGACGGGCGCTGTCGTGAGCTTAGTAGCAAAGATATTGCCGAGAAATTAGAATCCGGTGCAGCTTATGTAATCCGCCAAAAAATACCGGCTGCTAAAATTGTGGAATTTAAAGACTTAATTCGTGGCAAAGTGAAATTCGAAACCAAAGATATTGATGACCATGTTTTGATGAAATCAGACGGTTTTCCGACATATCATTTGGCCAATGTTGTTGATGATCATGATATGCAAATCAGTCATGTTTTGCGCGGTGAAGAATGGCTACCCTCTACGCCAAGACATTTATTGCTTTATGAAGCTTTTGGTTATGAACCACCAAACTATGCGCATTTGCCCTTAATTTTAAATAAGGACAAATCCAAGTTATCGAAAAGACATAACGATGTTTCGACGCAATCT
>CAZXGE010000047.1:4298-7062 GCA_964640445.1 uncultured Candidatus Peribacteria bacterium | reverse complement strand
TCACCCTCCTGACAACTATTTCTATCTGCCTCCCAACTAACCAAAAGCGGGGACTTGGCTTTAAACCAATTCATTTGCGGCTGCACCAAGTTAGCATCCCAAGCATGACCAACATTGGTGACGATTTTCTTGGCTGTTTGCGACATTCGCCCCAATTCAATAGCCAAATTATCAGTCCACAAACTTCGCACTACGGTGTCTCTGGGATCATGCGCCAAGAATCCTTGCAGATTTTTCGTAGCTGTCACTTGTGGCACCGGCACGGGATAAAAACTCCAAGCCACATTATTAGAAGGGTATTGATTTGCCCCCAACCCATTAATTTCATTCGCCCAAGCATTCAAAACAAATTGTGTCGCTAATTTCAAAAACGGATCTGTAATCGAATTGAGTAGGGAAGTGACCAAAACTGTATCTTTCGGATAAATCGCCAGACCACCCGCAGTTTCGGCAAACACTTCGACTTCCGGCAAACAGGCCGCCACATAATAACTCATCACCGCACCAAACGAGACCCCAGTGGTGAAAACATGACCTTCCGGGATTTCGTACTGGGATTTAACCGTATCAATCAACTGATCGACAAAAGTCAAATCGCTACTCGTACAACGCTCAGCACTTTGCACATGGGCCACATCCCAGCGTTTGCCGGTATTGTCATAATTAGAAAATAAAACCGTGCCATTATTCGTAATATTTTTTGGTGGTGGCGTTAACGATTCCGGAGCCACGACAATCATATTGTTGGCACGAGCTGCATCTTGCAAGCCAGCATAACCCATCGCGCCCTGACGCGTCCCATAATGCCCATGAAAACTAAATAACAATGAACAAGGCTCAGTCTGACACTGCTCCGGCACAAATTGTAAATATTGCCGCCCATTAATCGTCAAATCACTAAGCTGATCAGCCGCTTGTGTTAGCCCCGGGATGGCAAAAACACCTAGTAAAAAAACGACCAGAAATAGCTTTCGCGTAAGCACTTTTAACATAATTTATGTATTTAATTTTTATTTAGTCAACAGGAATAGCATACAGAAAATTGGAAAAAAACAAATACTTCTCTACAATAATTTTGCTCTAAGAAAAATCAAAATGTTTACAACTCTCGACTTCCTCTATCTCGCTCTCGGTGTTTGCGCGCTTATTCTCGTTTTATTCCTCTCTGTCGCCTTGATCCAAGTTGTCCTTGTTATTCGCGATGTTCGCAAAATCACCAACACCGCTGGTAGTCTGACTGAACATTTCCACAACATCATCCTCACGCCCCTACACTACCTCGGCAGCATCAGCGAAATCGTCGGTCCGCACCTAGAAAATTTCATCGAATCTCGCTTAAATAAAAAGAAAAAGTGATCAAAGAGCTTAGCCAAAGATTCAACCCCATCGATCTTTTTTTGCCAATCTTCGAAATCATTTTACTCAGTCAATTAGCCCAAAAATATTTACTCAGCCTCCCGCTCTTTATCCTTGTCGCGATTTTATTTCTTATTGCCCTGGAACTCAAAAAACGAGACAGCGACTTTTTGACTAAATTTCAAAACAAATTCACCAACCACAAAGAAGTCATCAGCTTTTTCGGCGGCTTAGCATTATGCCTCATTTTCACGCTAGGCGTTTTCACCATCTACCACAGCATCGATAGCACCATGCCCCTAAGCCTACTGCTAATCATCTCAGTGACTAGCTTCTTCTGGGGCATCATCAGCTTTTATCAACTTAATAGCCAAACCAGCTCCGAGCTACAACAACCAAAAACAATCTTATTTTCCCGATTCATCGTCGTCCTCCAAGGCGCACTGATTGTCGCTGCCATCGACCACTTCCTCTTAAGCCAACTGACCCAAGAAAACTTCGCACCAATCATCAAAATCATTTTTCTCCTTAGCATTTCCCTTATCACTTATTACCCAATCCGCCTCCTCGAACAAGCCTACTCCCGCAACAAATACCAGTTCCTCAGCTACCTGATCTCGATTGTGCTAGTCGGGGTTATTTAGGGATTGTCGACATTTATCTCCAAACCTATTTCCCAAACGATAAACTTTATCTACACCACGGTCATGTTCTTTCATATTAACATCAAAAAACATATGTCCAAATTCATGAGCTAAAGTATCCTGTCGATCACAATTATCCATATTAAAATAAGACAATTTAACATTAATTTGAAAAGGAGCATCTGGAAAAAGATATGCCACGTTTTTCAAATCAGCAAATGAATTATCACAAACGAACCTAACCTCAGGAACCTTACCTCTAATCAACTCCTCATCAACCTTATTAGAGCCAAAAACAGTTCTACTAACTTGTAAAAAATCTGGCAATCGAGTAGTAAAAGCAGTCCAATCTGCAACCAAATTTACTTGCTGTTCATAAGTACAATTACCATACTCAGGGTATTCTTCACCGCCTAATATTGTAAAACGTATTGCATCAATGATAACGTCTTCAATCTCACCTCGACAATCCACTGCAAAAGAAGACTGTTCTAAGTGTTCTAAGACATCACCTATCGCGTCACCCTTGTACAATGATAGTCGTAAAAATGAAGCAATAGCCAACCTTTCTGCATAAATTTCATTCTCTATAATTATTCTGTCCACCTCCATATCCTCGAGCTGATCATTTAATTGAAAAACAGCATACCCCATACCCGCTACAACTACTGGCAGACAACCGTAGTATAAAAATTTATCTAAGTTTGACATATTCATAAATTAATTTCAAACTAAATAAGCCAATATAATACAACGAAATATAC
>CAZXGE010000047.1:0-4288 GCA_964640445.1 uncultured Candidatus Peribacteria bacterium | reverse complement strand
GATTGTGCTAGTCGGGGTTATTTAGGGATTGTCGACAAAAACTTGACACCAACCACCAACCAGCTTTATCCTACCTAAGCATTAATCAAAACTTGCATGTCGCCAAAAACTTGGAACAAACAATATTTTTACTTTGTAAGCCACAAGTTTTAGCGGTGAGTTTTATTTAATGCCATAAACGCAAAATAAGCCCGCCGCACCTGGCGGGTTTTTTATTACAAATAATTTTTTAACTTCACAGCCATGATCATCGTCATCAAAAAAGACACGACCGCCGATCAGATCGAGCAACTGCTATCTCGGCTCAAAAAAGCCAACACCATCCCACTGCCAGTCTACAATGGCCAACAAACCATTATCGTTCTTAGTGGGGAAACAGACAACCTCCCACTGAAAAACATTCTTTCGATCGAGTGTGTCGAGACTGCCAACAGAATTAGCGCCCCCTACAAACTAGCTTCTCGTTCAACCAAAAGCGAAGACACCATCATCGAAGTCAAAGGGATTAAGATTGGTGGCAAACACTTAGCTATGATGGCTGGACCTTGTTCTGTCGAAAGCTTGGAGCAAATGGAAATGGCAGCCGAAAATCTCAAAAAAGCCGGTGCCAACATTTTGCGTGCTGGCGCTTTCAAACCGCGCACGACACCATACTCCTTTCAAGGACTTGGTCTCGAAGGTTTAAAAATTCTCAAAAAAGTAGGGGACAAATACAACATGCCGACCATCACCGAAGTCCTAGACCCGCGTGATGTCGAGCTGGTTGAAGAATACGCCGACATTTTCCAAATCGGCGCTCGCAATATGCAAAATTTCCGCTTACTCGAAGCCGTCGGCAAAGCCAAAAAACCCGTCATGCTCAAAAGAGGCATGAACGCCACCATCAAAGAACTCCTACTGGCTGCCGAATACATCTTAAGCAACGGCAATATGAATGTGATGCTATGCGAAAGGGGAATTCGCACCTTCGAAACCGAAACTCGCAACACACTCTGTTTGGCAACTGTACCGTTGGTACAAAAACTAAGCCACCTACCCATCATCGTTGACCCCTCGCACGGCACAGGCAACCCCGACTGTATCCCTGCCATGACCTACGCCGCCATCGCTGCCGGAGCCAATGGCATTATGATCGAAGTTCACCCCAATCCAGAAGAAGCATTAAGCGACGCTGATCAAGCCTTAACAATCGGCAAATTCAATGAGATAATGGACACTGCCAAACCAATTATCAAAGCCGTTGGCAAACATATTGATCCACTTCCTAACCAATAAAAATCATGCCGGGAAATACATTTGGCAAAATTTTTCAAGTCACCAGTTTCGGTGAGTCACACGGGGAAGCATTGGGAGTTGTCATTGACGGCTTTCCAGCAGGCATCACCATCGACACCCAAGCCCTCCAAGCGGCACTCGACCGTCGCCGCCCCGGCCAAAGCACCGTCACCACCAGTCGCAACGAAGCCGATCAAGCTCAAATTTTAAGTGGTATTTTCCAAAACAAATCCACCGGCATGCCAATTTGCGTGATTGTCCACAACCAAGACCAGCGCTCCAGCGACTACGACAAACTGCAAACCGAATTTCGCCCTGGTCACGCCGACGCAGTTTTTCAAGCAAAATACGGCCATCGTGATCATCGCGGTGGTGGCCGCAGCTCCGGCCGAGAAACTGTTAGCCGCGTCATTGCTGGCTATTTCGCCGAGCTCATCCTACCAAAAACTTGCCAAGTCATCGCTCACACCAAGCAAGTAGGGGAGCTGATTGCTGAAAAATTCGAACCCGACTTTATTGAACAAAACCCCGTCCGCACAGCCGACCCCGATCTCAGTGAGCAAATGCAATCATACATTGAACAGTTAAAAATCAATGGCGATTCGACCGGCGCTTTGGTCGAAGTCCAAATCCTAAATCCACCCCCAAATCTTGGTGAACCAGTTTTCGACAAAATTAAAGCCGACCTGGGCAAAGCCTTATTTAGCCTAGGAACTGTCACTGGCGTCAGCTATGGTGCCGGATTTGGCGTCACAAGCATGACTGGCAAAAACTATATCGCCAATCCCGACAATTTTGGTGGCATCCTAGGAGGAATCACCACAGGGGAGACGATAACTTTGCAAATTGCTGTCAAACCCACATCAACCACCGGTGAAAAAGCACTAACAGGACGCCACGATCCTTGCATCGCCCCACGCATCATTCCCGTTATCGAAGCTATGATCAAAATTGTGTTCGCTGATCATTATTTAAGAAACAAAATCAGCCAAGAACTCTAATTCAATATTTTTAAAAATTCATTAACCACAAAATCATGGACCTACAAACTTTAAGACAGCAAATCAACCAAATCGACCAGGAACTAATTGACCTCATCGTCAGTCGTTTTGCCGTCGCCCAAGAAATCGCCAAACTCAAAACCAACAAAGACCATGTCTATGACGCAGCTCGCGAACAAGAACTGCTGTCACTTTGGCTCGAGAGCGGATCCGAATTAGATCAAAATTTCCTGCGTGCCCTTTTTCATTTAATTTTAAATGAATCACGCAATATCATTATCCGCAACGCCAAAGGAAGCTCTGAAAAATAATGAAATTCTCCCATGCTCCAAAAAAGCCATAATCGTATCGGCATCATCGGTGGCACCAACGGCACCGGCAAACAGTTTGCCATTTTATTGGCCAAACTCGGCTTTTCCGTACAAGTTTCCGGCCGCAAAACCAAAATCACCAACAGTGAATTAGCTCAAAATAGCGATATTTTACTCTTTGCCCCGCCGCTCAAAAACTCAGTCAAAATCATCCAAGAAACAGTGCCCTTTTGCCAAAACCCCAAGCAAATCATTGCCGATCTCTGTTCGCTCAAAACCTCACAAATCAAAGCCATGACCAAAGCCAAAGGCGAAATTATCGGTCTCCACCCACTTTTCGGACCTCACTTTCAAGATGTAAACGATCAGGATTTAATTGTTTGCCGCAACAAAAAAACTACAAACACCACCAAGCTAATCAAACTTTTAAAAAACGAGCTGGGTCTAAAAATCCATGAAATGTCCGCCAAAGAACACGACCAATTAATGTCCATTATCCAAGTAATCCCACATTTATCCGCTTTGATTAGTGGTAGTCTCTTTCGCGCACTCAAAATTCATCCAGAATTAAGTCTCAAAATTTGTTCACCAGTCTACAAAGCCGAACTCTACATGATCGGCAGGATCTACTCTCAAAATCCGGAATTGTACGCCAGTATCATCGGCGGCAATCCCCATAGCAAAAAAATCGCCAACACACTCAAAAAAACCATCGACGACCTAATCCCGGCCATCAGCTACCAAGACATTGAATCTTTAAGCAAAAATTTCACCCAAAATAAAAAACATTTTGGCGAATTTAGCCAAATTGCCTTAGCAGAAAGCCAAAAACTCCTAAAAAATCTCTAAACAATGATCACAACCCTAGGCCCTAGTGGCACTTATTCCGAAATCGCGGCCCATAAACTTTTTCCAGACAAAGAAATCATTTTGCGCGATTCGATCTTCGCCATTTTCGCCAATCAACAAGCAGGGGACATCATGGTCTTACCACTGGAAAACAGCCAATATGGCTCCGTCATCGATGTCTGGGAAGCAATCGTCAATCACGGCTTATTCATTTCCAAAACACTGACACTAGATATCATTCATGCCATTGGCGCAATTAATCCACAAAAATTCACAACCATCATCGGCCACCCGCAAGCCCTCGGCCAATGCAACAGCTTTTTGCACAAAAATTACCCAAACCTGAAAATCGAAGCTGCCACCTCTACAGGCGCCGCCATCAAAAAAGCCCTAACCAATGAAACCTACGCCGCCATCGGCAACGACGAAATCATGGCAAAAATGGGACTTAGCATCGTCAACCAACAAATCAACGATGCCAAAAACAACAAAACCATGTTCGGCGTCGTCAGTAATCAAGAATTATTCAGCAACGACACTAAACAAAAAACCCTAATCCTAGTCGAACCCAAAGTTGATCGCCCCGGCCTACTGCTAGAAATCCTGCAAATCATCGCCCAAAACAATGTCAACCTAAGTCGCCTCGAATCTCGCCCCCAAGGCAACGAACTCGGTTTCTACAAATTCTTCATCGACCTCAACACAGCCCCCGACAGCCCCGAGTTCAAAACCATCTTTGCCGAATTAGGCCTGAAATTCAGAGTGCAGATTATTGGGGCGTATTAGAGAGGGGAGAGCTCAAGTTATCACTGCCAGAAGATGATTGCATGATTCTTCTTAAATAACCTTCTG
>CAZXGE010000046.1:0-7220 GCA_964640445.1 uncultured Candidatus Peribacteria bacterium | reverse complement strand
GAAGATGATATTACGAGCTTTACCGAGTTTGAGGGTGGATTACAGCAAGTAGATGCCGATGGCTACGATCCAAATTTGACTCGAGCCAAAGATTTGCGCTCATTGATCAAAAATATCGTCAATTTTGCTCTGGGTTTCCTAGGGCTAATTGCAGTTGTCGCTATCATCTATGGTGGCTTCCTCTATGTGACTGCCGCATTTGATGATGGCCAAGCAGAACAAGGGAAGAATACAATTAAATACTCCGTGATCGGGATTGTGATGATTTTGGCTTCTTTTGCCATTGTCCAAACTGCTTTGCGTATCCCTGGCAATTTACCAGGTGATGCTAGTCTAGATGGTAGTCTTGGCGCCAATGGCGCAGGCAATCAAGCGCAAGTAGCGAATTTCAATGGCTCCGCTGATCAAGTTCGGAAGCTAACAGCACAGTTTATTAGTAGCTACGAAAACTATTTCAACCAAGTTGTTTTGGTCGAAAAAATGCAAACATATCGCTTTGACAATTTAACCACACGCCAAGAATTGATCGATTATTTGAGTTTCTTGCGCAGAAATTTGATCGAACTGCAAAACCGAAGCGTGCCTTCGGCTCGTTCGATTAGTGTACCTAGCAATGCTGTAACTCGGACTGGCTTGGCTGCCAGAATTTTGATCGACCAAGTAATCGATCCGTCACTACGCACGATCGAACAACGCATCGATACAGAAGCTACCGAAGAAGAACTAGCTAAAATTTACCGTAGTGGACTTGGTAGATTATTTGATGATTTAATTGAATTAGGTGATGATACTGGCGACGTAATTGTTGACACAATTGATGCGGTCAAAACTTTCGGCGATAAAAATCATGACTTTAATAAACGCGACGAAGATATCAACTGTTTCCTTCCTGCAGAATATCGCTTGGCTGATACCAATTTTGACTGTGTTGGTGCTAAGAAAAGTTCTGGCAACAAAAATGATGCAGCAATTCTAACGCCTGCTGAAGTGAAAATCACTGTCGATAAAGCATTAGAAGAGCTACTACTCCAAGAGGGTATTATCCCCGACTTTGACGAAAGAATGAAAGACCTCAGAATTCAACTTAGCAATATTCGCGTGGCGATGAATGGCTTCAGTTTGGTCAATGCCCAAGTGCCAACACCATCGACTGCCGATGACTTAGTTAGTATCGAAGAATTAATTGCTAGCGCTGAGCAAACACTGGGACAAGTTAACGGTGAGGCCATTCGCTACTCAATTGATCTGACCGACGAAGATAGCTCACTGACAACAAGCGATGCCTTCCAAAATACAGAAATTATCCGCAAATTAGTTTTGGAATTGAGCGACCTCTATGATGCCCTGAAAAATATCCGCTTTGTCGCAGCCTTCATTCGTGCCAGCAATGTTAGTGGTTCGGCACCATTGGTTGTACGATTCGATGCTAGTGCTTCACTAGATCCTGCTGAACGCAGTTTGACCAATGATAAATTTGAATGGGATTTAAATGGTGATGGCGATTTCACTGATCGTACGACTGGTTGTGAAGAAAACAACAGTGCCGTAGTTGGTTGTGTCTACAAAGAACCAGGGTCATACCGTGTTGCGTTGCGTGTCAAAAGTAATGAACCAACCAAATTTGCTCCGGGCCTAGCTTACATCACAATCGCTGTCGGTGAACCTGTAGCCAAAATCGAACTATCCGCCAAATATGGCAATACTACCAAAGTTTTGCGTAGCTATGACGACAACGGCTTTATCACAGAAGACCGTGACCGGATTGCGGTAACCCTTAGTGATGCCAGTAAAGGTATCCAGTTCGACACCAAAGGCACAGCCGAGAATACTCAAAGCACCGGTAATAAAATCATCCGTTACACTTGGGATTTCGGTGATGGTACAGAAAAAATTTCCGGTCAAACCAATGAAGCGATCACACCCAAACCACACATCTATAGCAAAGTTGGGGTTTACCAAGGTTATCTAGAAGTAGAAGACACTGCCGGCAACATCGATCGCAAACTGTTCGAAATCGCGGTGACGAGCTTGGCTGCCGATCTAACTGCCAATCAAGTTCGCGGGGATCTCAATACCGAATTTATCTTTGATGCCAGCCGCAGCAAAAGTGACGGCGGGCGAATTAAAAGTTATAGCTGGAGCATTAGCGGTGGTGAAGAAACAAGCGAAAAAGGCTCTACGCTCAAACATGTTTTCACTAAACCAGGCACATACACAGTGTCTGTAACTGTCGAGGACAATCTCAACAATCGTGACCAAGCCACCGCGGAGGTCCTGATCGAATCACAAGCACCAAAAGCTTTGTATAAAGCAACTTTTGTTCCCAATCAACCAAGTACAGTGCTATTTGATGCCAGTGATAGTTTTGATCCTGATGAAGAAGACACATTGAGTTTTCGCTGGACATTCTTTAATGCCCGAGAAGGTATCGACTACGAAATCGTGGAAGGCAAAGCCAGTGGTAACGAAGCAACTGCCGGCAAGATTAAAGTTAAATTCAAACGCCAAGATAATTTCACTGGTGAATTAACCGTTAGCGATCAACATAGTGACCAGCGCTTAAGAAAAGAGGTCAAAGTTCAATTCGATGTCAATATTCAATCTTTAGTCGACCTCAAATTGGCTGATAGCCATCAGGCAGCAGTCATTTTGAACGCTCAAGGAGAAGCAGCTGCCAGTTTCGAGTTTGAATCCAGTTTCGCCAAAACTGCGGAAATTGACTTCGGTGATGGCCAAAAAGAAGTTGGTGTTTTCCAAGC
Organism: uncultured Candidatus Peribacteria bacterium; assembly: GCA_964640445.1. GTDB lineage: Bacteria > Patescibacteriota > Gracilibacteria > UBA1369 > UM-FILTER-41-14 > CAZXGE01. The sequence goes on along the minus strand of CAZXGE010000046.1, from coordinate 4,461 downwards.
TGGTAAGTATAGCGTCAAGCATACATACAAAAAAGCTGGTATTTATACTGTTAAACTAATTGCGGGCAAAGAAGAAGACCGTAATCAATTTATCACGACAATTGTTGTTAGCGGTGGTGACACTGTTGTTCCTGTTGTGGCTGCCGAATATGATGGTCTAAATTACCAAACAGAAAACCTACCGATTGTGGCCAGAAATCGTCAAATTAAGTTTGATGCTGGCAAATCATTAAATACTAATGGCAGCAATCAAGGCTTAACCTATAGCTGGAACTTCGGCGACGGTTCGTTTGCTGAAGGCCAAAAAGTTAGCCATGTTTACAAAGAGTTAGCCCCAAATCCACCTGGTTATTTTGAAGTTAGCCTTATCGTCAAAAACACACAAAGCAAGTCTGCGACATTCAAATTCAATGTCCGGGTTGCTAGTGTACCTCCAACATACCAAGACATAAAAATTGAAGCCTTGGATCCAAAAACAAGAAGTTTGGTTGGCACCGATGCCAAACTTGTCACACCATTCCCGGTTCGCGTCCAAGCCTTGGGCGTATCGGATGTGGATAGCGACATCAAAGAATACCGCTTTTACTACATCCCCCTACTCGACCCCAATCGCAAGCTTGGCCTTAAAACAGCCAAAGACAATCTTGCCGAATTAACCGTCGACACCTTGGGTATTCAGGGCGAAAAAAATGACTTTGCCTTCTGTGTGGATATTGTCGATAGCGATGGAAATGAAGTCAACTGTCTAGAACGCTTTGCCTTGGACGACCTACCTCGCCTAAGTGCAACTAATGGCAAAAACGAACCACCAAAAGCTGATTTCTCAGTCGATAGAACCAATATCAATGTCGGCGAAGAAATCACTTTCAATAGTACCTCCAAAGATACCGACGGCCAAATTGTGACTTACCAATGGGATATTGATGGCGATGGCAGCTTTGCCAACGATGCACCACAAGACAAACCTGTCTTTACTTATAAATATACCAAAAAATCTGGTAGCAAGCCTTTCCAAGTCCGTCTAAAAGTAACAGATGACAAAGGTGGCTCAGCAGTATCCGATCCAATCAGTATCCGCGTGGACAGCGTACTCAATAACCCTGTTGCCGCGTTTACAGCTCAAATTACCGGCTCTGGCTTGGTAAAATTCTTCAATAATTCTCGGGCAGACAGTGCCAACGGTGGTAGTATTTCTGCTTACAACTGGGACTTTGACACTAGCAAAGACAGTGATGGCAATGGCAAAAATGACGACGACAGCGATAGTAGACTTGCCGATCCCGAATTCCGCTATAGTGCTGCCGGCAATTATCAAGCCAAATTAACCGTTGTTGACAATGAAGGCAATAGCGATGATGTGACTAACACCGTCGTAGTTCCTCAATTCCTTAGTGGTACTATCCCCGAGGACAACCTAGGCTCTATACCCCAAAGCAATGTGGAAGCCAAATTAACTACTACACCAGAATTTGATGCAGTTACAAAAACTGTAAATTTACGAGGCGAAAGTGGCAATATCACTTTCCGCTTCAACCAAAGTCGTGGCGAAATCCAAAGAATCATTGTTGACAAAAATATCTATTTCGACACCAACAGTGGCACTCCCGGCACACCTGGTGATGGTATTCGCAATAACGATGCCGATTTCTCAACCACTGACCTTAACGCAGCTTATACTACTGACTTCCAAAAAGCCTGGGGGCCAATCGAAGTGCAACTAACAATCATCGACAAGAATGGCCAAGCTAGCCAAGACAGAGTCAAAGTCAACTTCAGTAGCGGTTTTGCAGCCAGTCTAACAGCTGATGCTACATCACCAATCATCCTGATCATACTACTTGCTTTAATAGGGGGAGTTGGTGTATTATATTACGATAAATTCGCTTCCCAAAACAGCAAGACCAGTAAGCGCAAGAGTCAAAAATTACTTTAAAAACTAAAAAACCTCTAAAAACCTCACCATGCAACCACAAGATCCGCTAAATCCAGCCAACTCTGGACAAAACCCAGTAGACCCGGCGTCAGCAAATCAACCATTGAACCCGATTGAACCAGCTGGCTTTGAGGTGATTCAAAATCAAAATGGAAACAATGGTGGCATGACAGAGGCAGAAATAGTTGATGACATCACAAAAACACCAGCCTACCAAGACTATTTAGCTCAAAAAGAAGCTATGGAGCGGGATAAGGCTTTGGAAGCAAATACAACAAATAGTATGAATGAGGTCGAAATTAAGCCTGTTGAAACAGTTACCAATACGGCACAGACACAACCAACACCCATGCTCAACGACAATCCTGCACTTAAATTCCAATTAAACAATCAACAAACTACAACCCCAATGATGCCAGAAGTTCCCGAAGTGACAACCGCACCTGAGGTAGCAACCGTTGTCGAAGCGACAACCGCACCTGAAGTAGCAATAACTCCGGATACATCGACAACCCCTGAAGTTGCGACTATGCCAGTTGCTGAATCTCCAATGGCTCAAGCTCCTGTAGAACCGTCTCCAGCAGTTACCCCAGTGGTAACTCCTGAGCCCGAAGTGGCACCGACAACTCCTGTGGCAAGCTTAGAACAACTAACCACTTCTGGTGGTAAAAAAAGTCATATTATTGGTTTAATGATTGGCTCACTTGCCATTCTGACAACTTTGGGTGGCGGCTTCTCGACTTACCTATTCTTACCACAAGGCAGCTCACTATTGGGCGAAGCACCAGCCTTGGCCTATATTTTGGTCATGGTCATTATGGGACTTACCTCCCTACTAGCTTTGCTTGGTGTTTTCATTGGTTCGTTCAAAATGTTTACAGCCAAAAAAGAGGACAAACCAGCCAAGAAAAAAGGCTTTGGTCTAACATTAATCGGCACCATTGGCTTGGTGATCTGTGCTTTGATTTTCGTCATTGCCTTTGTAAAATTCGGTGCAGCTAATGTCAATAGTCCAGACAATCTAGCTGACCTAATCGAAACTAAACCAGCAGAACTGCGCGATCTTGTTGCACCTGTCGAAGTTAGTTTTGACGCCAGCAAACTTCCTTACGATGCTAAAACCACTGAAATCATCAGCTATGTTTGGGATTTCACCGATGGAGATCGAGCAACAGGCAGCAATGTGAAACATACATTCAATACTAAACCTGATTCCGGCGTTTATAATGTTAAGCTGACGGTTTTATTTCAACACAAACAAACTGGTGAGCAAAAAGAATTAGTCCTAATTAAACCTGTAGCGATTTCCAATCAAAAAGCGTTGGTCGACTTCGATTTCACTCCGAATTTCGGTGGTGCACCAATCAAAATTAAATTTGATGCCAGCAAATCTGAAGATGAAGATGGCGAAATCGTTGTTTACGAATGGGATTTCGACGGCGATACAATTGTTGATAGCGAAGGTGTAACTACCGAATTTGAATATAAAGAAAATGGCACCTACGATGTGACATTAACTGTTACAGATACGAATGGCGATACAACAAGCAAAACCAAGCAACTAAAACTAGAAGATGATGGTGGCTTCGTAATCGCCTATGCTGTAAGCCCTGCTGATAAAATTATGCGGGCCAACATTGGCTACCAATTCGATGCTTCATTTACAAAAGCACCGGAAGGAAAAATCACTAAATACAGTTGGGATTTCGGTGATAACACTGGCGTTCAACAAGGTCAGAAAGTAACACATGCCTACAAGCGTGATGGCATCTACAACCTCAAACTAACAGTTGTAACAGACCAAGGTAAAAGCAAAACCAAAGAATTCAAAGTCAAAATTGGTGACTTGGCCATTGGACCGAAAGCCGCTTTCGTTTCCAACCCTGCAGCCGTTAACGGCGTGATTACGGGCAATGCTCCACTAAGAGTAAGCTTCGACGCCACTGGCTCCAAAGATCTAGCCAACGACATCGTCAATTACAGTTGGGATTTCAATGGCGATGGTACTTTCGATAAGTTTGGCGCCATCCAAGATTATATCTTCGATACTGCCGGTTCTTACACTGTCAAGCTCCAAGTGACTGACTCCGAAAATACAACTGGACAAGCACAAGTAAAAGTCCAAGTTGGCGAGAGGTCGGTCAATGCCAGAGTAACAGCTACGCCAGTAGCTGGTGAAGTACCACTAGAAGTTTACTTTGATGCTTCCGGCACTAGTACTGACGAAAAAGACCCTGTCGTGGCCTTCGAATGGAACTTCGGTGACAACACCCCAGTCCGACGCGACAATGCAGCAGTCACTTATGTTTACCGCACAATTGGCACTTACAAAGCATCTGTGACAGCTATTACAGCTAGCAATAAACGCTCCAAAGCCGAGATTACAATTAATGTTAACCCCGTTAGCCTCAAAGCTTGTTTCACAGCTAGTCGCAAAACCGGCGTGGCACCACTAACTGTAGAATTTAGCGCCAAATGTACAAGAGGTGTTGTCGGTGGCTATACTTGGTCGTTTGGTGACGGCGAAG
>CAZXGE010000045.1:0-7289 GCA_964640445.1 uncultured Candidatus Peribacteria bacterium | reverse complement strand
TCTTAGTTTTGCTGACCAAGTTTTAGACGACCAAATCGCCTTACAATCCAATTTAGCTATTTCCGAAGCAGACTTAATTCTCTTCATCGTCGATAGTGGTGACGATCTTACTGCTTCCGACCACGAAGTTGCCAAAATCTTACGCACAAGTAAAAAACCTGTCATTCTTGTTGCCAACAAATCAGATCACAAAGTTAGCCAAGATAATTTACCAGAACTTTACCAACTTGGCTTCAAAGATCCAATTGCCGTCTCAGCAATCCATAACTTGGGCCTACATGAACTCGAATCTGCAATCGCCAAAAACCTCCCACCGCAGAAAAAAACAACCAAAGCCAAAGACCATAAAATCAAAATTGGCTTTATCGGTAAACCAAATGTCGGCAAATCTTCCCTAATCAACAAGTTGTTAGGCAAAGAGCAAGTAATCGTTTCTGACATCTCAGGCACAACTCGCGATAGTACCGCCTTGGATTTCCAATTTAATGACGAAGAATTTCAACTAATCGACACAGCCGGGATCAGACGCAGAGGCAAACAAAACGGTATCGAAAAATTCGGTGTCATGCGTACACTAAAAACCATCGAAGAAGTGGAAATTGCCCTGTTGATTCTTGATGGCAGCGAAGGACTTGCCAAGCAAGATCTTCATGTTTCGGAATTTATCATGGATGCCAAAAAAGGCTTAATCGTTGTCATCAACAAAGCCGATTTAATTAAACCAGAAGCCAAAAACAGACTACTACATATGCTCCATCATCGTATGGCCTACTGCCCCTGGGCACCAGTAGTTTTCGTTTCCGCTCTTACCGGCACCAACATCACTAAACTTCTCGAACTAAGCAGCCAAATTGCTAAAGAACGCCGCAAAGAAATCAGTGTTCAAGACCTAAATTACTTCCTCAAAAGAGCAACTATAGCCCATGCACCGAACGCCCATAGCACCAAGAAGCCCAAATTTAGTTTTGTCACTCAAGCCAAAGCCGACGAACCAACTTTCGTCTTTTTTGGTCGCAACTTCGATAAAATGCACTTCTCCTACCGTCGCTATTTAGAAAACAAACTTAGAGAAGACTTTGGCGTTGCCGGTTGCGGAATTAAACTAGTATTCAAGAACAAAGAACCGGACAAACAGTAAAAGTAGCAAAAATCTAGTTGCTCACATACTCAATTAAGCAGATAATGCAGTCTGCATTTAAAATTTTTCTTATGTTTAAAAAAACAATTAGTAGCGTCAGTATCCTAGGCCTACTGGTAAGTCCAGCCATTGCTACTGCCTCAACCAATGAAAAGCCATACGGCAACATGACTGGCATGGAACAGATGCACAAAAACACCGTCAGCATCAGCGGTTATGGTCGTGGTTATGCTCAAACAGATGGTATTGTTGTTAGCTTCTCCATGGAAATCAAAGAGCCAACACTCAAAAAAGGTAACGAAAAGTACAAAAACTTAGTCGAACAGATCGTTAAACAATTGGAAAGCTACGGCGTAACTAGAAAAGATATCCGTACATCCTATTGGAACTCGTATCCAGAATACAACTATGACGAAGCAGGGAACGCCACAACAGTCAAATTACAAAACATCAGCCGCACTGTCGAAGTTCGCGTTAATCAAGCTATCACCGAAGACGATGTCCTAGGAAAACTAGAAAATATCGATGGCCTAATTGCCAACAACTTCAATACTGTTAAAGTCCTAAAAAACCAAGAAACAAGACAAAAAGCCCTAAAAGAAGCTCGCAGCCAAGCTTTCGCAGATGCCAAAGCTCGTGCTGAAGAACTAGCAACCTTAGCTGGTATGAAAGTTGGTAAACTAGTTAAAATTGAAGATTTCAGCTACAATCTAGGTGATCCATCTAGCTATCAAATCGGTGAAGATCCTTTCTACGAAGTTAACCTGACAGTAATTTTCGAATTAAAATAAAGTAAAACTTAAAAAGAGCCCCGATCGCTTGATCGGGGCTCTTTTTCTTTAAACTATTTTTTCCGTAAGAAATCAGCCAAAAATAAACCAACCATAGTGGCTACCGGCACAGAAATAATTAAACCCAAAACACCCAAAAACTGGAAACCAATCAACATTGAGACAATCACAACAATAGGATTTAAACCAACTGCTTTTTTCATAATCGCAGGCACCAGCAAATTGTTTTCCAGCTGCTGAATCACCATATAAAAGATAAAGACTGCACCAACCATCCAGAAAGCTTTATTCGCCGCAATGGGCAAAGCTACAATCAGTGCCAACATTGGGCCCACTACCGGCAATAATTCCGCCAAACCAGTAAATGCCGCCAAGGTCAAAGCATAGTCGACACCGATTATCGACAAACCAATATAAGTTATTAACCCAATCACGACCATTAAAACGACTTGACCCTGTAGCCAGTAACCAATCTTTACCTGTATTGCTTTGTTTTTGTTGAGAATATAACTTTCGTATTCCTTGGGAAACAAAGACACAATAAACTGATTAACATCATCACGACCGACAACAAACATAAATGTCAAAACTAGCACCAACAAGAAATTCAACAAACCATTAGACAGTGCAATCAAAAAACCAACAGCATTACCAGCCAAAGAACTTAATTGCTTACCAATACTCAATAAATATTGCTCCAAGTTAGCCGACAATGTTTTCACATCAAAATCTTGCAACGGCTCCAGAATAAAATTAAGCGCTGGAATATTGACACCACCTTGAGTTAAGCCAACTAAAGCCTCCTGCAAATTGCGAGCTAATTTCACCAACTCTTTGCCCAAAGTCGGAATAAAACTGGAAATAAATGCCACTAAAAAAGTAATGACAACAACATAGATCACCAAAACCGACAATGCTCTAGGTACTTTCTTTTTCTGCAAAAAATCAACAGTAGGCATTAGCGCTGAAGCGAACAAAAACGAAACAAACAAGATCAAAACAATTTGCCGAATTTCATAAACAAAATAAGCCGCCACCAACAAAGCCAAAACAACCAAAGTTACTTTAGCAACATTGACCAAATCGAATGCCACCATAACTTTAGAAGCCTCTTTCGCTTTTTTAGGCAAAGTCAAAACTTCTTCCTCCATTTGCTCACTACTTTTGAGCATGTTTCGCAAATTATCGGCAAACCCAGCCAACGCTTGTTTAAAGCCTAGATTGACACTAACTTTTTTTTGTTTTTTGGGAGGCATAGCACAGATTTTTTAAAGAATTCCTCAAACGCAGAACAATCGCATTTTCGAGATCTTGGCTAACTATAAAAGAGGTGGCTGCCTAAAGCAAACCACCTCTGTATATTTTAGGGAAATCAACTAGCTATAAACTAATTTTATTCTATCAATCAACACTTTGTAAGTTGTGCCATTTACGAATAGCAACAGGCACAACTTATCTCAATCAGCACTACCACCAACCACGCTCACGACCAATCTTAAGTACAGTCGTAGCTTGATCCAAAGTTACAGGAGCCGAGCTTTCGAATTTACCATCACTATGGAAACGATAAGCCTCTGTAGTTAACAAATTATCACAAACGAATTTAGCGTAGGGGAGATACCATTGGCTATTTTTATCAACTTTAATATCTGAGAAACAAAATGTTTTCGGATTGCGATCAATTGTCAGATTTGTACCAAAATCTTGGTTATTTAAACCTTCCACAAACAGTTTGTAAAATTCAGCTTGTGTTACATATTCGTTTGGCAACAAGATTTCACTTCGCTCATAACCTTCCAAAATCTCTTTGAGAATCACACCACCAGTGTTGCGGCTTGCCCAAGCAGTTTTCAAGAATGTTTTAAATGGATTTAGTAACCAAGCATCTTGAGCTGTATTCAAATCAACAAACCCCAAGTTACCATCTTGTGCTCGGTATTTTGATGTTTCCAAATTGAGATCTGCCAACAAACTAACAGCTTCCGCACGAGTCAATTTACGTTCAGGATTTAAATTCTCAACAGCTGTCACCATGTGCTTATCTCTAATCGCACCACTAAGTGTAGCCTCATCTTGATCATCATAATTGGAATCTTTAGCTTTGGCATCGATTCTAACGCTAGCTACTCGATCACCAATAAATAAATCCGTGTATTGATCACGACCAGACCAATCGAAATTGCGTTTAGTTTTCGCAGTCAAATCACGCTTAGGCAAAATATAAGTCAGGAAACGACCATCTTTATCTACAGCATAAATTTTTACTTCAGCATTTTCATTTAAATCAAATGCAACATTCAAATATGCATCAGAAACTTGATTTACACGCTTAACCATGAAGTTTGTCACCAAATTATCACGATTACCCGTGCCAGCCACAGACAAGTTATCGACCAAAACTACGACCGAATCCTTATCTATTAGATTGGCTCTTTCACCAGTGGAACTAGCTGTAAATTGAATCACATAGTTACCAGCAGCAAGTTTATAACCATTTTGATCTACACCACGGAAACTCGCAACTTCTTCGTGAAAACCAGCAGCAAATTTTTGACTATTGATGATTGTATCAACAACTACGCCAGTTTTTTCATTAAGAACTTTAGCCGTAACTACAGCCGGCTCTTGTAGATAGAATTTGGCTTTAGTAACTTGACGCTGATTTGTCTCTACGAAAGCACGGTCATATTTCAAGCCACTCAATAGCTGTTCAGCCTCAGACACAATTGGCTCATTGGTTGCATTCAAAATTCTGATGCCGAAATTATCTTTGTAAATTTGACCAGTAACTTTGCTTTCCTCATCAGCCGTTACCGCCACCAAAGTATAATCATATTCACCAGTTGTGAATTGCTCTGGCATCGACAATTTGCGAACAAATAAAGCACCTGCTTTGGCATAGAAACGATCGATTGTCGCCAAAACTTCTTGATTTTTTGTCAGCAAAATCAGAACTGTCGCGTCATTATTAACTTTCAAACGCCATTCGTTATTTGCACTCAAGTCTTGAATCTGCAGACCAGATTCAGCATTTACATCAAGATCTATATTATTCGAAGCTGATAAAATATTGATTGTTCCATAAGCCAATGCTGTCCCCAGACCATCGGCCAAATTACTAGCTTCCAAAACATAACGATAACGACCAGCAGGCATAATTTCACTGCGCAATATTTTTTTACCATCAAACTCTTGAACATGTTCTGTGCCTGCAGCCAATTTTTCCGCACCAGTGGCTAATGTTCTCACAATTTTACCATCTTGCTCAATCATCACTCGGACAAACGCCGGATTGTTTAAGCTGAATTTGATTTTAGCCGTTTCCAAATTACTAGGATTGAAAGCTTTTGTTGCTTCGTGTTGGATCTCTAAACTAGAAGCAATATTGCGATCAGGACTAGCATTATTAGCTAAACCACGACCTTGCAATGTAACCACCTCAGTAAATTGACCAGAACGTAAACTAAGTGCATTACGCTTAATACCAACTTTATAAGGATTGAATTTCAATTTCACTTCGGCAATCGCCAAAGGAGCAACCTCAATCACATTACCGTTAACCAAATCGAAATTCGCTTCTGTCTCTAATTCAGCCACAACACGAATAGCTCTAACTGTCTCATTTTTGACCAAAACTCGATCTTCACGACTATCACGCAAATAAACATTACCAAAATCTACACTTTCATCCAAAACTGTAAATTCACCAGCAAAAACATTACTAGCTGTATTCGTATCTACACCACCTGTTTTCACAGCTTCACCAGAAACTTGTAGCGTAATTGTTTCATCTCGACCCAAAACACCGAAAACGAACTCACCACGGAACACACCAACTTGATCAGGTGTAAAACTAATAGCTAGTGATTTCTCTTGATAGGGGTTCAAACTAAAAACCTCATTCGTCACATCGAAATAAGGATTAGTTCGGCGTAATAACTGTACAGAGACAGCATCACGACCTTCATTTTTAATGATCGCAGTCTTGGCTTGGCTAGCGCCAACATTTGTTGCACTAAATTCCAAATTAGTACTAGAAGCAAATCTAACTTGACCAGAAGCCTTAGAAAGCAACGGTAAAAAAGCCATCAAGATCAACAAAGTAGTCAAAAGACCAATTGTAGCCAACGAAGGCAAACTACGCACTACGCGTGATAAACGAGATAAAATAAACATCTTTATCGATTTGGTTAGAGTGACAAAGATGAGATTCTAGACCAAAAAACGCAAACTGTCAAGAGGAGTGTATAAGATACTCCAAAAAATGAAATTCAAAGTCTAAATCTGAAGCTAATTTATGTCTATTTTTGACTCGAGATCCTTCACCAAGTTGTTCAGCTAAAAAATTACTGCTCAACTTGTTCCAATTTAGACAATAAGTCTTTTTGCCCTTAATGCAAAGCTAGGAATTAAATCACTAAACATAATAACTCAATCCCACCGACTTCGTAAAAAAAACTAACAATCCCTAGTTTGCCGGTGGCAAAACAATCGAATTATTAAAGCCAGATCCAGAAGTTGTCGAAGATCCAGCTGTTCCAGTTGTCGAAAGAGGAGGCAAGCCAAGATTGCTACGAATTACATTAGCATCGATCAAACCACGATTACCAAGGGCATAAACCAGCTGAGCAAATTGACCACGAGTGATAATCTGACCACCGTTATTGACAGGGAAATTAAGACCATTACGATTCAAAAACTCATAATATGGTAACCACCATGGATTTTCCAAGCCTTGAACCAAAGGCAATGTCGCTCTAAGCGCACGACCAGCAGCAGCTGCACTAAGCAAAACTTTCACACTTTCAGCTTCGTTAACCGCATTCAATGGCTTGACTGTACCATCGGCATAACCGCGGACAATTCCCAAAGCTCGAGAACATTTAATTTCCGTCATATACCAATATGTTTCCGGGGCATTGATACTAGCAAACAAATCAACGAAACCTAGATTGCCATCGAATTGTGGATTATAAGCCTGACAACCACGGTTAGCACCAGAAAGACGGTTACTAATCGCAAACGATTCAGCACGAGTCAACTGATCATAAGGTCTAAACAGACCATTACTACCACGCATCAAACCCAATTCCGCAACATACTTCACAGCCACATAATTAGGGTCAAACTGATTGACATCAGCAAATTCTTGACCACCAACACCCTGACCTGGAGTAGTCGGCAAAGTTGTAAAGACAAAATTCTCACTACGATCACTATAAGTAAAGCCATCAGCTAACTTAATCGAAGCTTTATAATACAAAGGCACATTGAGGGGCAAAGTAAAACTCTGTACTTGGCCATTGAAACCATTACAACCAAGCAACAAGACACAATTATACTGACCAACCGCCAACGGC
>CAZXGE010000044.1:0-7363 GCA_964640445.1 uncultured Candidatus Peribacteria bacterium | reverse complement strand
CTAATGCCAAATCTCGATAGTGATAATGATGGCAACCCAGTCAATGACCGTGACCTCGAAGCTCCAAGCAATCAGGCTAAAAACCGTGGCCTCTTCCGGATTAAGGCCATAGAAAAACCTGGTCCAAAAACCATCTACGCAGGCCTAATTGACGAAAATGGTAATGAAAGCAACTTCCCGATCAAACTAGAGATTTTTGTGCCAAAAATCCAGATTAGTGCAATTACGAATAACTCTATCACAGGCAGTATCAGCCCAGCATTAGAAAACATTCCCATCAATATTATTCGCACTCGTTATGGCAACCCGAGCTACTTGGTAGGTAAAAGTGCCAAGCAGAAAAATGGCACGACCGTACTTACTGACAAGCGTGGCCGTTTCAGTCTGACTGGATTAAAAAACAGCAGAAGCATAGCTATCCTCGATAGCAAAAATGCGATACTAGCGGAAATCAATCAAGACAATGGGAATGTCGTAATTAGAAAAAACTTAAGTTACGAAGCCTTCAGACCAGAAGCTAACAAAACAACCTTAGGTGGCAGCATTAAGAACAATAAAGGCCAAACAGTAACGAACCTCTACCTAGCTACTGATGGCCTCACTGACCTAGCTCTGCTCGAACAAGCTTATTTTGGTAAAGTTAGCAGAACTGGCAAAAACGGCATTTTCATTAGTGATACGGACAGCAAAGATGAGTTTAAACTGACTGAACTTCCTGGCACAGACACACTGGCACCCGGCGGTATCTTAGTCAGTAAAGCAGAACAAAAACTCATTAGCATCGACAGTTTCGGCCTGGTCAATTACCTGAATACCGAAGCCTTGGCTAAGGTTAGCATTACCCCAAGCAAAAGCTCCAATATTGATGATCTACCAAGTTTTGAAATCAAGTCGCAAAGCCAAACCATCGCCAAGATCAAGATCCGCACTAAGAAACTCAAAATTGCTCAGGACAAAACTGCTTCGGCAACAGAACTCAACAATCGCCGCGTGCAAACTAGCAATACCTTTGTCGATCTCAAAGCCAATGACCCCGAAGCAGATATAGTCAACTATCTAGTCGAAAAAGGTGTAATCTCGGGTGTCTCCAAGGGCGACCAGCGGTTTATCGAACTAGATCGCACGATGACGCGTGCGGAGTTCACCAAAATCTTACTCAATGTTTTGTGTATTGTACCTCGTCCAGAAAGTTACCAAAACCCCTTCGCCTTTGCCGACATTCAAATTATCGGCCAAATGCCATGGTTCTACCCTTTTACCAAAGAAGCATTCCTCAGAGGCTTTGTCACAGGCTACAAAGGCCTGATTGACCCTGTCAGCAAGAAGCCATTATTCCTACCAGAGCGTTCAATCAGTCGTGCTGAAGCGTTCAAAGTTTTACTGGAAGTTTTGGAAAGCCAAGATAAACTTAGCCTGGAGTCACTAAACGAAAGCCAGAGCACAGTTTGGTACAAACCATACCTAGATTACGCACTGACAATCAAACCAGCGATCATTACCAATGAAGAAGCCAGCCAACCAGACCTTAGCCTAACAAGACGCGATTTCATCATCATCGTCAATCGCCTACTCAAATTTAGCAACTGTCTTGCTGATAAACCAACAACCTCAGCTGACATTACTGGCACAACATTGGACACCAAAACCGAGTCCAATCAACCCAACTTTGATCAGTCCTTTGCGCAATCTGGTATTATTCTGGAGGTGATCAACTGCAATGTCTGTCCTTGCCCCTATCGACTGGAATACCTAAGCGACTTGATTCCCAACGACGAAATCATGGCAGTAATCAAAGATGGAGATGGTCAAATCGTTGGCCGTTCCGAAACTCTAGCCCCACCACAATGATCCTCCTAATCAACTCGCTGAAAAAATCTAGTCTTGGGCTAATGATCTTGGCAGTAATGCTTATTTCAGGGCAACTAATCCCCAATGCCGACGCGCAACTATCCAGTTCGCCAGCAACAAATCCTACTTCTTGCAGTCAAGATTTCCGTACAGATGGCAATGACCTACTAACCGAACTAACCGAAGATCTCGCTGACTATGGCCAAAATGACCTTGTCACTAGCGAACAAGTCGCAGAGATTTATGCCAGATTACAAAAATACCGTGCCGATGTCAGATTTTTAAATCAAGTTTACAATAAGGATGCAGCCAAAGTCACGGCTAGCCGCGGTGTTTTGGTCAGTCTCAATTGCCAACAAATTGCCGAAAATTTAATCAGCAACGGCGAGAGCATTGCCAATTTCTACTTAAACAGAACAGCTAAACTTAAGCAGTCCACAGCTTTAATTGAACAATATAATCAGCTATTGAATAATTCCGATAAACTAAATACAGAATTATCCAACTTAAACAGCGGCTTTGCCGATTTTATCTCTCGTTTTCCTTGTTATTCAGAATCATGCGTACAAAACTAATAGGTGCTAGCTTAATTTGCTTAGCACTGATCATCACCGCCGTCTTAATCCCTAGGGTTAATGCCCAAAGAGCAACCAACAATAGCTTAGCTAAAATGGTGGCAGAATATCATGTATCCATGAATACGGAGGTCGATCAACAATTAAGGAAACTAAAAACGATTTTAGACGAACTAGCACAATCCCAAACAGCGAAAGAACGGACTGCCATTCGCACAAAACACTTTGGCAAGCTCGGTGACAGCGAGTGTCGAGACGCAAAAGTGGGCAAAGACAACCTGTCGGTTTACTGTTTTGGACTGAAACTAAATGATCGGAAGCAAGATTTCGCTAGCCTTGTTGCTAGCTATGGCGATCTAGGCAATGCCGCCAATCGAGAACAAGCACTAGCCGCAATTGCGCAAGCCGAGTTAGTACTTGGCAAAACCGTCAATGCCTACAGCCAAATCTTACTTAGCCAAATCTATCACCAAGAAAATCTTTTAGCCCTAGATGCCAGCAAAGACCTCGCAGACCACCTCGAAGAAATGGAAGCTGAAGTCAAACTGCTGCCAATTAAATTTACTAATGTCTCTACCACCAAGTGCCAATGATTCTCTATATGAACCTCAAATCAACGGAGACAGTGTGGAAAAAAACTTTAGTTTGGCTACTGGTTTCCTGGCAGATCTTCCTACCTAATAACGAAGTCAGCAATGTTGTTATGGCTAATAATTTCACTGACCAATTCCGGACGGAATTAAGTCTTAGCATTGAGAACCAGGCCGAAGATGTTTCTGACCTAGAAGATCTCAAGCTAAGTGATTTCGAACTAACAAATGACACTGATAGTGCTATGAACCTCTATCTCACTCTGTTAAATCGAGACCTAAATATCGCTTACGATGAAGCTCTAAGCCAAACAGCCAAAACCAATAATATTGATTATTTCGAAGTTATCGCTGCCCTATCTGGCCAGACCGATGCCAATAAAGCAAAAACAATCAAAACCAGCTTCGGGTCCGAATACAAACTAAGCCGCCAAGCCATTGACCTTATTGACCGCAACTACTTTTTCGACATCTATGCCAATGGGCTTGATGATGCTGAATTTGATTTAATTATCGATCTGCAAAACTTACACGAAATCTTATTCACTGGCAGACCGGACACCCCATTTAGATCTACAAAAAGCCCAGACGAGCTGGAGCGTTCCTTCCTAGATGAGCCAGCAATCAAGACGAAAAAACCATTGTCCAATGGCAGCAATCAACAGCGCACCCCTGCCCAAATCGCCGAAACAACCCAAGCACTAGAAGCTAGCGCCGACCAAGAAAGCTTAGCCCTAAATTTTTGCCCCGTGGATCCCGAACTTAGCGCTATACTGAACCAAAATAATGACAATACCAATACGGTCGAAAACTCACCCCGAAACCAGAACAACAACGGTTCTGGCTCTAGCAATTTGGGCCTAACCCCAGAACCAAGCCGCAGCTTAGCTAATTTACTATCCGCCGAAAATCGAGACTGCCCTCCTGGAAGTATCTTCTGTTATGAAATCGAAAAGATTTATGATCGAACCCAAAATTACTTCCCTGGTGATAGCGATTGTGTCGCCTGCCAAATTAGTAGAATTAATAAAACCTTAAATAACGACTTACTACCTGAAGATCTCTATCCAGGCAAAGTTACGGGTAATTTTGGCGAAATGAGCGAATGTTCTGCCGCTTTTTTTAATATACCACTTTTAGACAACCTCAGTCTGGAATTCAAACCACTAACAGATCAAAACAACAATGCGCTAGATGCTTTATTAAAAACCCCAGTAGCCAAACAAAATCCTGAACGAATCCAAGCAATTAACGAACTAAAAACTAGCAATCAAGTTGCCAAGGCCAAAAGTAGAACTGGCAACAATGTTCTCGATCTGACGCAAACATTGAGTGAAACCGAAGATCAAACCAAAATCGGGGTGGCTCAGCAAACTAGCGCCAACCAGGGCAGCGAAAATGCGACTAGTCAAAATGCCTTCACGCTTTATTTAGTGCCGAAAATGCAAGAATTCAACAACAGTCTCAATGCCCTAAAAACACAAATTGAGGCGCTAGACAACAAGCTCAATACACTAATTAATCGACCAGCATGCCGAGGCTAAACATCAAAAATATAGTGATCAGCTTTCTGCTACTAGTTGTGCTTACTAGCACAGCTGCGCCTACACCAGTCTGGGCACAAAGTAGAGCCGACGATGAATCTACGAGTTTTAGCGATAAATTGGAACTTCTGGACGACAGCCTTGCTGACTTGTTTGATAGCAACAACATCTTCCCCGGTTTTGATGACCTTTTTGCTCAAAACAGCTGCAAAAGACAGGATTTAATTGCCCTAATCAAAAGACGCGATGGCTATGGTGCCCTAGCCCGCAAAGCCGTACTGGAAAGCGAAGCCACAGTACTCGACATCCGCAAATACCTAGCCCTTTGGGAGTTAAGTTCAGCAGAACTATACTTCCTCAGGAACTTAGAAACACTCACAGAGCCATCTGGTTCCGCTATCCTCCAAAAAGAAACCTTGGACCTCTACCCCGACAACCCCCTAATCACGAGAGACACCGTAGCTAATTTTTTGAGCTACTACCAAGCTCGACAATCTAACTATGACAATTGCGAATACAGTTTCCGTGATCTAGCTCGCCAATGGCGCCAAATGCAAAGTAAATGGCGAAGTAGTGGCAATAATTTCGATGCTGCCTTGGACGAATTAGGAGCTAGTGCTGATGCCTTTTGGCAAGATCTAAAACAACGAACCGGGCGTGTGTTCAATAATGTCGTGGCCATTTTCGACCCCCAAACCGAGTTCCAAGCTGGTGATTTTCTGGAATTTAATACAGACCTTGGGCCATATGATCAATATTTAAATCAAAGCAAAAATAAGATCAATAAAGTAACTGAATTGATCGATGACGCTGAGCTAGGAGCTATTAGTAACAATAGCGATCTAATTAGCGTCCTCGGTAATGCCGCCCGCAATGTCGACCAGAAATACACACTTCTAGAATCGGAATTAAACCTAGGCAACAGCTATCTCGAATACAATTATGCCGACTTTGTCGTCGCTAGCATTTGGGATCAAGCTGGCAATACCAAAGAAAATCTGGAAAACCTAGCAACCAGCGTCGATCCGGATAACAAAAACAGTCTCACGCAAAAACTAGACCAAGCCAACGAAAGACAGTGCCGCTTACCTGAAAAATAGTGCTGCGAAAATAGTACCTTTAAATGAGCGGAAATAATCTACCAATGTTTCTTTGTGTTTCATGCTGAATTCCACTCTTGTTGCCGCTTTTACAGTTGAACATTCGCAATAAGGACAGAAATCCATTTTAGTACTGATCGTTTTGGCACAACTCAAGCAATTAAACAGCATAATTCGAACTTAAATTTAGATTGATTTTTGTTTTGGTTTTTGGGTTTGATGCGAGGTAATAAAAGCGGCTAAATCAGCCTCTTGCACTCGATAAACGCGTCCTAACTTAACCGCCCTAAGCTTCTTGTCCTTAATTAATTTCAGGACAGTCAGATGATGAACCTGTAGCAGACCAGCAACCTGCTCGGGAGTTAAAAGGGGCAAAATCGGCACTTACCTAGTGTTAAATTAATCAAACCTGAATTTATTTTACTATATTTTATTAAATTAAATCAAATATTAATTAATTTTATTATAGTTTATTTAATGACAAATCAGAATTATATTTATTTAATTACTAAAATAAGCCAAAATACGCTTCGAACAGACTAAAGAGCCTCAAAATGTACCTAGAAAGCCTAGCGACGCAAAACTTCAAAAACTTAGCCAGTCAAGAACTGGAATTTATTGCTAGACCTGGCCTCACGGTTTTTTTGGGTAATAATGGACAAGGCAAAACCAATATCCTTGAGGCTATCCGCCTACTTGCCCTACCAAGACCTTTACGCACTGGCAAATATATCGATTTAGTTAAATTCGGACAGACGCATTTCCAAATTTCTGGCACATTCACCCCTAGACCAGAAAAATTACAAATCAACTTCAGCTCTCAGCTCAACAAGAAAGTATTCCGCCTAGACGGAGACACAGTCCCGCTGGCTCGTTTCGTGGGCCATTTGAGCGTTGTTTTATTCACGCCAGACGAACTAACCTTACTATCGGCACAGCCAAATGCCAGAAGACGATTTTTAGACACTATCCTTTGTCAGCTCGATCATGACTATCTAAGAAATCTAACTTGGTACAATCGGGCGCTCAAACAACGGAACAGCTTACTCAAACAACTTTACAAAAATGGCAGTAACATTGCCCAAGCCAAACAACAATTACGACCTTGGACGGAGCAACTAATCCAACCCGCCAACTATCTAATTACCAAACGACAGGAACTGTTGCACTTTCTAAATGAAAACCTCAACAATATCTACCAAACACTTTCCGAAAAATTAACAGACAAGCTAAAAATTAATGCCACGGATCTAGAAAACAACCCACTTTTAGCCTTAAGTCATTTCGAAGACCATATTCAACGCGAATTAGCTTCTGGACACACTTTAACCGGACCCCATCGCCGGGATTTCATGATCACAAGCCAAGATAAGAACTGGGCGGACATCGCCAGTCGTGGTGAAATTAGAACCACAATTTTAGCGCTCAAACTATTAGAATTAAACTACGCCGAACAAATAACCGGTAGGAAACCAATCCTACTGCTCGATGATGTTTTTTCTGAACTAGATGCAACCAGACGCTACCACCTTCTAGACCTAGCCAAAAACTACCAAACCATCATTACAGCTGTCGAAATGCATTATTTCGAGGACTTGAAAGCTGAAATAAAAATTTGGCAAGTTAACTCTGGTCAAGTGAGCAATTTTGTGTTATAATTCAAAGTTAATTAAAAAAATAATTGCTTTGTAAGTTAACATGGATCT
>CAZXGE010000043.1:6391-7390 GCA_964640445.1 uncultured Candidatus Peribacteria bacterium | reverse complement strand
GATTGACACACAAAACAATTAAAAAAGTAACACAAGATTTGCTAAACATGCAGTTCAACACTGGCATTGCGGCATTAATGGAATACACCAACTTCGTCACCAAAGCCAACGCAATCACTCCATTTGCCAAAGAGGCAATCGTGAGACTAATTGCACCACTGGCACCACATTTTGCTGAAGAAATGTGGCATAGTTTACTAGGCAATAAAAGTTCCGTTTTCGACAGCACTTGGCCAGAATACGACGAAAGCCAAACGATCGAACAAAATGTAAAAATCGTTGTCCAGATCAACGGCAAACTGCGTGGTGAATTTGAAGCAATGTTGGGGATTAGTCAGACAGAAGCCCTAGAAATGGCTAAAAATCTCCCGGCAATTGCGGCTCAACTAAGCGGGAAAGAGCTGATTAAGGAAATTTATGTTCCGAATAAATTGGTGAGCTTGGTTATAAAATAGCCAAACTAAAAAAGGGTGTGCCATTTGCGTCATCGCAGGGGGTAAGTGTTCGCAATTGAGTAAAAACTAAAAAAAGGTGTGCCATTTGCGTCATCGCAACAGGCACACCTTTTTTTAGTTTTTACCTTACGAAATTCAAAATACTAGCTTTAGCTTCTAAATATTCACTACTTTTTAAATAAGCTTCGTCTGTGGAATACAAATAAGTTGTTGCTGCCAAAAATAGCATGATTGTTAGTACGATCGTTAGACACTTGTTTTTTTGTTCAGATTTTAGTTTGAGGTTTGCCACTTGTTGACAAATTAAATAATTATCTTTTTATAATAAAACTTATTTTACTTTTTGTCAAGATAGTTGGGTGGAATTTTTTCTCTAGACTTGTTAAGTTGCGCTCAAGAATTTTCTGTAAATCTCATATGTCTACGATTTCACCTCAATGCTCAATTATTACTTTTGGTTGTCAGATGAATAAATCTGATTCTGAACGCCTTGCTACGACTTTGGAAAATTTGGGCTACCAAGTTAAAGATAGCCACGAAGAAC
>CAZXGE010000043.1:0-6381 GCA_964640445.1 uncultured Candidatus Peribacteria bacterium | reverse complement strand
AAGCCGATTTGGTAATTTTCAATACTTGTTCTGTGCGGCAACATGCGGAAGATCGTGTTTTTGGTATGCTTAAGCAGTTGGGCAGGTTGAAGAGTCAAAGGCCAGAATTGCTGATTGCAATTACAGGTTGTATGACAAGAGTTTCGTCCACACAAAAAAGCCAAAATCGTGATCAATTACTGAAACAACTCAAGGAAGTAGATTTTGTCTTTAGGATTGAAGATTTGGGTAAAATTAGCCATCTGATCAAAGAAGTTCAGCCAGATTTTAGCACCAAAGAGATGGAAGAAGCTGAGTTAAACAACTATTTTGCCATCAATCCTAGATATACCAATAAATTCCAGGCATTTGTGCCGATCATGACTGGCTGCGATAAGTTTTGTACTTACTGTATCGTCCCTTTCACACGAGGGCGTGAGGTTAGTCGCGATTTAAATGAAATTTATCTAGAAGTTGTTAGTCTAGTTGAACAAGGCTGTATCGAAGTGACACTATTGGGACAAAATGTGAATAGCTACGGCTTATCTTGGTCAGATAAGCGTTCGGGCAATTTCAATTATGATACACCGCCATTTGTACAATTACTGAAAAAACTGGATCAAATTCCGGGGCTAAAAAGACTGAGATTCACCTCCCCTCACCCACAAGATATGACTGATGATGTCATTACAACTATAGCCGAAGCTCGCACGATGATGCCGTATATCCATTTGCCGGTGCAAGCTGGTAACAATGAAGTTTTGCGTCGGATGAATCGTAACTATACACGGGAAGATTATTTAAAAATCATTGCCGAAATCAAACGCCAAATTCCTGACTGTGCCTTGTCTACAGATATAATTGTAGGTTTTCCTGGTGAAACAGATGAGCAGTTTGAAGATACATATTCTTTGTTTGAAGAAGTAGAATTTGATATGTCATTCACAGCTCGTTTTTCGCCAAGACGTGGTACGGCAGCCGAAAAACTGATGACTGACGATGTCTCACCCGAAGAAAAAGCGCGTCGCTGGCATAAACTAAACGACTTACTCAAAGTTGTGTCACAAAAAAAGCATGCTCAATTTATGGGTCAAACTTTGGAAGTTTTGGTCGAGACTTATGATGAGAAAACTGGTCTTTGTACTGGCCGAACACCTCATTTCAAAAAAACAGAATTCCCCGGCAATGCAGAATTAGTCGGCAAGTTGATTGATGTTAAAATCACAGAAACTTTAACTTTCTTGCTGAAAGGTGAAGTGGCTAACTAAAACCCTTCCCACTACTTACTAATAACCGCACTATAGGTTTGGTTTGTGTTGAGTTGTGTAGCTTCTAGACTAGCTTTTTTAGAACTTAAGACTGGTTCGCCGGGTGTAGTTTTCTTTAGGGCAAAATTGGCTTCTTCTTTGACAAAGTAGCTTTTTTGAAAGAAGGCATTGTTGATTCCCGGACTTTTGTGGACAAACAGCTTGTATTCCGCGATCGGGCTAATTTTTAAGCGTTTTGGTAGTTCATATTCGACTGTAAACTTTTTAGCAGTTCCGGGTTGTAATTCAGTCAAAAAAGTGATGACACTATAGCCAGACAGGTCTTTGGCTTTTTTGATAACTATATTTTTATCGACAAAGTTAGCAGAGTGCTTTTTGAGTTTAGCGCCTTCTGGAACATAGACTTTAAATCTAGTTAAATTATTGCCTTTACCTAAGACAAAAAGTACTGCGGGATCGAGATTTCTAAAGCCAAATCCCCGCAGGACGCTACGCAAAATAACTTCCTGACGCGAATCAAAACTATGAGTGAGCTCGATACTTAGACGATCGGCAATACGACCCGATTTGCCGATTTGAGTTTCATGCGCATAGTTAATTTCTAAATAGCGATCAGTCTTATTGCCACCTACGGAAATGTGATTGATCAATAATTTATCAAAGATATCCTGACTAAACTCCGCTTCGCTAAAACCTAAATTGGCTAAAGCAAGGTTATTGGGCTCTTTACGACTATATGCTTGAATATCTTTAGCTAAAACCTGTTTTCTAATTAGGCTCATTAAACTTTTGATGGCTTCAGTATTATTGAGCTTGGACTTTAGTCTCGTTTTGAAAGTTGGAATAAAATCAAAAAGTACATCTTTGGGCTGGTTAGTTTCGACTTTGGCTGTTTCGATTAGATATGTGAAAACCAGAGCGAAATTATCACTGGTCAACAAATTACTACTAAACGGAACTCCACCAATAAAATCTAACAACTCACCGACCGCACTTTGGTTGAGGAAGATCACCGTATCAACAGAAGGTCCGCCGCCAGCTTCCAGAAACCGCATCGCATCCTCGGCATTAGCGCTAACTAGCGGGAAAATATTGCTATCACGCAAGCTGGCTTCGTTGGTAATGCCACGCAAAGCTGGATTTACCGGTTCATCCAGAACTAATTGTCCATCAAATTGATAAACATCATGACTGACAAAATTCACCAAGACGCCATCAACCATATCCGCCAAAATTAAACTCCCAATAAATCCCCCTCCGGGCCTAAATTCATTATTATTTTGCAATAAAATTAGATAACGATGAGGCAATTCATAACCCAAAAAATCGGGCAAGCGGCTAACAATCGCTTGATAACGAGCAAGCAGCTGGTCATAGCCCTCGATCTGATGCAAAAGCTGCCTATTAATTGCCGGTAGTGCCAAGATTTGATTTTTCACTTTAGTAATCTTCGTAGCTAATAAATTCAGCTTATCAACAATAGCCA
This sequence comes from uncultured Candidatus Peribacteria bacterium, assembly GCA_964640445.1. Lineage (GTDB taxonomy): Bacteria > Patescibacteriota > Gracilibacteria > UBA1369 > UM-FILTER-41-14 > CAZXGE01. The sequence goes on along the minus strand of CAZXGE010000043.1, from coordinate 3,648 downwards.
AAAGCTCCTGATTGTTTTTTGTAGCCAGATCTTGAGTCAAAATTTGTTCGGGCAAATTACTAAGCCTAGGTAAAAAATCTACTAACTCTTCACCGATTGCTAAAATATCTATTCCTTCACTCAACAAAGCATCAGCATCATCCAAAAACCAAGTTTGTTGCTTGAGATTGAGCAATTCAGATTTTAGATCTTTAAGCCCGGCTAAAGTATATTCCCGATTAGCGACTAGGGCGGTAGCAGTTACCTGCTCGACTTTGCTTTCCACTCTATCTAGGCTATCACCCAAGTCAGCGACTAAATTAAGCAGATTTTTCAATAAAAAAACAAAAGTGATTGTGACAACCACAAAAGTTAGCATTTTCAGAAATAAACTAAATTCTAAACGCTTATTCATAAAATTGGAATCAGTAAACGAATTTGGATCCCATCTTCAAACATGAAAATTTTACCGACGGCCGTTGCGTTTTGTAAACTTGGCAAACTTACTAGAGGTGTCAAGGATAGCGTGGAAAACAATGACTGAATTTTGCCTGCACTTAGATAAAAATACTCATCTGCATTGGTGCCCAATTTACTGATCACTGTTTCGGTAAAAGGACTTTTTGTATTGCTAGAATCGACTAATAATTCAGCATTCGTAGCTAATTTTAGTTCTCCATTTGGATTTGCTTGTAGATAAACTTCCCCCCAGATTGTATCTGCGACAAATGCCGCACCGACTTTTTCCAATTCTTGTTTGGTTGCAGGGACTTGTAGATAACCAATATCGCCATCACGCAATTGGAAACTTTGGCGAATGGGATTTTGATAATTATCCATTGCTAATAACAACGACAGCAAGGCACCTTCAGCTTCTTTGCTTATGTTAGAGAAAACAATTATACGCTCCGCACCATATTCTCCATATGTGTATGAGGAATTTAACAATTCTACCAAAGGCGAAAACAGCCCTCTATCCAATGCTAGACCACTAAAACGATGAAAAAACTCTGCTTCTAAATTAGCCCGAGGCCAACTATTTGGATCTGAAAATGCCAGCAAGCGATTTAGCGGCTTCACTCCACTAACGAGTAGATCAAGACCGCTAAGACCAAAAGGCAAAGACTCAGCCGTCGGCGATTCAGCAGTGAAAATTAATTTCTCTTCGTCCCTAGGTAAAACATAAGTTAGCAATTCCAAATCACGCCCATTGGCCGCAATGGTGGTTAGACTCTGACCAAGCTTGTTTGTAAGTAAATTGACCGCATCTACAGGTAATTGATTCGGCTTCAATTTTATCCAATCCAAATAAGCTAAACCCCAATATTGCTCAGGCACATTTCTGAGTAGCTCACTAAATCCTGGCATCGTCTTTAAAGATACATAATCTTTTAGAAGCTCTTTATCGGTTGTAAAAAGATGCCTACCGGGCCTAGTCTGAAGTTGATACCAATATTTTCCACCTCTGGGTATCTTAATAATCTTGATTTCCCGATCTCGACTAAAACTCTGACTATCTCGCAAGGAGGATTCCACGATCAATAATGGCGCCATCGTTGTTGTTTGCTGCTGGACCCCGTAGTTACTTTGCCAACTTTGCACCAATCTAGCGGGCACTAATTTGGTAATTTCGGCTTCGACAACTTCTGGAAGCTCCATCTCCCACAAATTTCCAGAGGCCTCAGCACCAATTAACGCTTGAATCCCCCTGACATGTGGCAACTCAATATTTTGGAACTCTTCCACAGCATAAACAGTGGAAAGTGGCAAACTGCCAATCAGTGTATCTGGTGTTAATAATTTCCATAGCACTTGCCAAAAAATAACTATTAAAATTAATAAAGCAGCGGCAATTGCTACCAAATTCAATGCAATATCCCAAAATTTAGCTTTTTGCTCTTTTTTAAGTTCGCCGATTTGTTTTTGGTCAGATTTAGGTACTGATTTCGACTTCTGCCTAGCTGAGCTCTTTGGCCCTTTGGGTTTTTGCTCGCTAGTCACCAATTCAGACAAACCGGGTATGACTTGTTTTTTCTTTTTGGTTTTGCTCATAGTTGTGCTAACTTGATTGTGATTATTGTAGAATTAAAATTGGCTTATGCCTACCCCAAATTTCGTTTTTTCCAAAGTTTCCGTTGTAAAAAATCGAGCTTATTTTGAATACCAATATTTAGACAATCAAAACCCGCTTTACACCTTCACAGAAACCATTGAATTCCCCGAAACATACGACCTAGAGCAAATCGAAAAAACCAAGCTCAACGCCTATCTCAAACTCAATCATTTACTGCTAGGTCTTAGCTATTACAAATTATTTGCGCCCAAAACCGTTCAGCACCAATACCAGTTAACGCCAGTCGAAGCGGAATTTTTTTCAACAGTCTATAAAAATGGCTTAGGTGAATTTGCATATAATAACAAAATCCAGCTGGACGACATTGCCAAATTTGAGGCCAATTCTCTGCCTCCAAAAGCGAAATTTAATTATCAAAAAGAAAAAGTAGCAAGTAAATATTGGCTTGGTATCGGTGGTGGCAAGGACAGCTTTGTGGCTATCGAAGAACTAACGCTACTCAATGTCGATTTCGACTTGCTGTTTATCGAAACTGGCAAACCCAATAGCATTGTCGACAATATGGCCACCACTGCGGGACGAAAACTTGTTAAAATCAAACGCCATTTAGACCCACAGATCCATGAACTAAGCAAAACCGGTCTCAACGGCCACATCCCGATTTCGGCTATTTTTGCTGGCATTGGTTTACTTTTTGCCGAACTGACAAATTATCGTGGCATGTTGGTGGCTAACGAACACAGTAGCAATTTTGGCAACTTGGACTATTGCGGACAAGAAATCAATCACCAATGGAGCAAATCCGAAGCTTTTGAGCTAGCATTCAACAACTATCTAAAAACCGAAATTCAAACTAAGAAAGCTTATATTTCGTGTGTACGCCAACTTTCTGAATTAAAAATTGTTGAACTGGCGACAAAATATCCGCAATATTGGCCAGTTTTTACGAGCTGCAACCGTAGTTTCCGGGTCGAGAAAGAGCGTCAGCACGGCCTCTGGTGTCTTAGTTGTGCCAAATGTTGTTTCGCCTATCTGATGTTTGCTGCTTTTTTGGCACCGAATGAATTAGCTAAAATTTTCCCCGAAAACCTTTGGGAAAAGCCGGAACTAGTCCAGACTTTTCGGGATTTGTTAGGTATCGGCGAAATGAAACCTTTTGATTGTGTTGGTACTTTTGCGGAAAGTCGAGCTGCACTGAGCTTAGCCAAAAAGCAAGACCCCAACAACACCCAAATCCAAGTTCTTGACCAGCTTGTTGACGCGAGAATCGATAATACAACTCGACAAACGGAGCTAAAAGAAGCCTTTTTCCGGCAACCAGCTGCTAATTTGCCTGCCAGCTTCAAACTACTGGGACTTAAGGAAGTTGGCATTTTGGGCTATGGACGCGAAGGCAAAATTACATTTGAACACTTAAAAACTACATATCCACATTTGGAACTAAAAATTCTCGACCAAGCCCTAGATCCTGACTACCTGGACAAAGCAAGTAGCCTAGAACTTGTCATCAAAAGCCCCGGCATTAAGCCTGATTTGGTAAAAACACAATACGAAACTGCCACCAACTTATTTTTTGAACAATTAAATTATCTACC
>CAZXGE010000042.1:0-7599 GCA_964640445.1 uncultured Candidatus Peribacteria bacterium | reverse complement strand
CAATTTCAATCCTATAACAATCTTCGCTGTTTGCTGGCCAAAATTTAACTAAATTCCCCTGACAGGAATATTCACCAGGATTGATGTAATTGTCGTTACTTACTCGATAGTTTGCGCCAATTAACATTTTAAAAAACTCTACCAAAGAGACTTCAGTACCTAAATTAAGATTAACTTTTTCTTGTTCTAATTGTTTAAGATCTTGACTTGTAATTAGAAAATCCGAATAGGAAAAAATGATAACCTTTGGCTTACTACTTTCGATATCACCAATCACCCTAGTGATACGAATGTTGTTTTGTCGATTCACTTCTTTATCACCACTGTGACTTTGTTTTAAATTAAAAGACTCTACCGGTAGCTCACTCCAAAAATTAAGATTTTTTTCTACAGCTAATTTTTCTTGCTCTTCATTAACAATCCAAATTGTAGTTGTTTTTTTGTCTAAACTTCTAAATAAATCGCTTAAGAAAAATGTTTTAGCAGTAATATTATTTAAACCAGAAAAACTAACTTTACGGTTTTTTTGATACAATAAAATCGCATCTTTATTAATTTCTTCATCAAAAAGATTGAGTAACTTGGTAGTCAAATGGATTAGTTATAGAGGTTAATAATTAAACTTTAAGCGGCATGATTATGTAGACATAATCTTGAGACTTAGTTTTTTTGATAACAAGAGGAGATAGTTTTTCATTAATAATTAACTCCACTTCTTTAGTTGGGTAATTATTAAGAACATCTAGTAGGAAAGCGGAATTGACAGCTATTTGATTTAGCTCACCTTCTTTTTTAACCGGGATAACTATTTCTCCCTCACCTACTTTCGTCTCATCTGTCGATATTGTTAACGAATCATTGTCCAATGTCAATTTCATATTATTATTATTCTCCCTGGCGAATAAACTTATTTTTCGAATGGCTTGGCTTAAAACCGATGAACTTATAAAGACTTTTGACTTTTCTTCACGAGGAATAATTTTTTGATAATCGGGGAATACACCTTCGATTAAGCGTGAAATTAAAACAATTTCTTTAACATGAAATTCGATTTGGTTTTTGGCAATCTTAATAATAACTGGTGACTTGTGATCGATTTCTAAAATTTTAATTAATTCTATTGCTGTTCTAACTGGTAAAATAAAGTTTGTTTCAGGAAATTCTGATTTTAATTCAATTTTATTTTCAGCAAGTCGATAACTATCTGTAGCCGCCAAAATTAGATTTTTTCCAGAAAATTTAAAGTAAACACCAGAAAGAACTGGTTTAGTTGATTGTATTGAAGCCGCAAAACTCACAGAACTAAGTAATCCCAATAAAACTTCAGAGGTAACTTCAACTGTTAAATCTGGTGTAATCTCTGGAATTAATGGGAAATCTTCAGCTTTAATACCTTTTATTTTTGTAAAATCATGATCGGCTGTTAATTCCAATGAATAATCTCTAGTTGTACTAATAACAATATTTTGCTTGTCTAAAAGTTGAATGTAACTTGTTAATAACTTTGCTGGAATTGTAATTGCACCTTCAGTTTTTACAGTGGCTTTGATGCTTGTTTTTATTGCAATTTCTAAATTTGTAGCTGAAAAATATAAATGGTTATCTTTGGCTTCAATAAGAATATTATTAAGAACCGGAAGTGTGTTGTTATTATTTATGGCCTTGGAAACAATATTTAAGGCAGAGCTTAAATCAACTTGAGCACAATTGGCATCAATCAGCATATTTACTTACAAAAGAAATATTTTCTTGGTTAATTATTGTTTTTTTTGTGCAAAAATGCAAGTTTATTAAATTAATTATTATTAGTTATTTATATATTAATATAATTAGTAGTTTTATTAGTAGGGTCTTGATTTTTGTTTATTATTATTATTTAGTAATGTTTATATTTTTATTTATCTGGCTTTTTTACTTATATAATCGATGTTTAAAGCTTGTTTATTTATGTTTATAAGTTGTGCATAACTTGTTTGTGATCTATTTACCTATACAGAAATAGTGTGATTTGTCTTTGTTTAATTGTTGATTAGTCAAAATCCAATTATTGAGATATTTTGTTTTAAAAAAGCCATTATTTTGAGATAATGGCTTTTGGACTTGTTTGTGTATAACTTGTTAAAACGTTTTGAACGAAGGATTTGGTTAATCAAAAAGTTTTGCACAATGTTTAAACGAAATGCACAGTGGGAACAATTAAAGGTCGACGCTCAATTAAGTCGTTACAAACGCTATCTAAATAAGATTTTAGGTAGTTTTCTACCTCTTTTCTACTTCTTTGTTTAGATGTAGCTAGTTTTAAGGCAGAAAGTGTGGCTTTGTTTAACTCTTTCATGATTTTTTCTTCTTCACCCATATAAATAAAGCCATGGCTTTGGATCTCTGGTTTACCAACGACAAAACCTTTTTTATCCAATAGGACAGAGATTACAAGCACACCGTTTTGAGCCATTGATTGTCTTTCTGATAAAACATGGGCAGAAGAGTCACCTAAACCTTTACCATCAACAAGAATGTATCTGGTTTCGATTTTTTCTTTAGCAAGTTCTACTTTGTTTTTACTTGCTTCAATTATATAACCATTATCGGCAAGAATAATATTACTTTCTGGTATACCCATTTCTTTAGCTAATTCGCCGTGTGCTTTTCTCATGTAATATTCTCCATGTACTGGGATGAAATATTGAGGTTTAACTAAGCCTAGCATTAGTTTTAAGTCTTCTTGTTGTCCATGACCCGATGTATGTACATCCATTAGTTGATTGTTGATAACATTAATACCTTTGCGAGAAAGTTCGTTAATTACAGCAATAACGGCTCTTTCATTACCCCTGATCGGTGAGGAAGAGAAAACTACAGTATCACTTTTTCTTAATCTTACATCTTGATGTTCGTCCATAGCCATACGAGTAAGTCCAGCTAAAGACTCACCTTGGCTACCGGTTGTGAGAATTAAAGCATCGTCACTACTTGCACCTTTGGAGTTGCGGCGCATTTCTTTAATTAAATCTTTTTTAAATTTTAGAAATCCTAATTCGTTGGCGATTTCGATATTTTTAATCATACTTCTGCCGCTAATATAAATTTTGCGGTTGTGTTTGGCGGCACTGTCGAAAATTTGCTGCATTCTACCAATTACAGAAGCAAAGGCAGCAACAATGATTCTTTTTGGTGCTTCACCAATGATTTGATCTAGTACTTCGCCAACTACAGCTTCGGAAGTTGTGTGACCTGGCTTAGTGGCATTGGTACTATCTGAAAGCATAACAAGGACATTTTTGCGCCCCAAATCGGCTATTTTATTAAAATCAGCTAGAACACCGTCTGCTGGTGTGAAATCGAATTTAAAGTCACCTGTATGGACAACTATACCTACTGGAGTTTCGATAATAATTCCAACACAGTCAGGAATTGAGTGGTTAACACGGAAAAAGCTGATTTTAAATACACCTAGTCTTAGAGTTTCGTCTGGGTGAATTGTGTTTAGTTTACTTTGACCTAGAAGACCAAACTCGTCTAAGCGTTCACGAACTAACCCCATTGTTAGCCTAGTTCCGTAAAAATTTGGATTGTCTAGCTTGGGGCTAACCCAAGGGATGGCGCCAATATGATCTAAGTGACCATGGGTAATGAGAATACCACGCAGTTTATGGCGGTTTTTTTGAATATATGTGAAATCGGGGAGGACATAATCTACTCCCAACATGTCTTCTTCGGGGAATTGCAACCCCATATCGATGACGATAATATCATTGCCGTACTCGATTGCTGCCATGTTTTGACCCACCTGGTTGAGGCCACCTAGTGGGATAATTTTAAGTTTACCTTTTTCCCAAAATGGCTTTCTTTTTTGATCCTGATTTTTCCCTCGGTTAAAAAAACCTTTAGGATTTTCAGGTTTATTTGTTTGACTAAAAGCCATTGGTTTGGCTGCACCATCAGTTTGGTGACTAACATTTTTGGAAAGCCAGTTGTCTAGCTTGTCCGATAATTTATCTGACATTTATAATTCTTTTATTTACGAAAATAGATCGTCCTTGTTCTCGTTTTTTTGTTCTTCTTATAAATTTTAGCAGAATTAGTTAGCTTTGTCGATTGAAAAATTATTTAAGCTAATTAATGAAATTATGACAAACATGGTAGTTGTTACACCAAAATCTTCGAATGGGTGCAAGAAGAAGCTTTGAATCAAGATTAGGACCGCGGGGCAGATTGTTAAAAATAATATTTCTGGTTTATTTTTTTGCTTGCCAATTTGGCTTTTTAGCAAATAAAACCACCAAGCTAGGTAGAGGAATAGGCCGATGATACCTTGGTTAATTAAGACTTGTAGGAACCAATTTTCAGGAACACTGGTTGCACCTAGTTTAAATGCTGCTGGTCCTGTGGCACTTAGACCGGCGCCCAACGGATTTTCAGAAAACTGTCCTAATCCTTTGCCGAATTTAACGATGTGTTCTTGACTAGAGATATCTAGACCGGATGGTGGCCCTGAGTAAACAAAGAAAATACCTAATAGTCCAATGGTGACGACGGTGCAAGCAAGGATTATTTTGGTTAGCAAATATTGCCAAAGCCGAAATTTAATAACTGTATAGATTGATGCACCAACGATGAAGGCGATAATTGCGGACTGGGATAGTGTGGCAAAGAGAGCAATAATACAAAGGGTAAGAATCAACCATGACCTTTTGATGTATAAGAGGGGTATAAATGCTAGTAGATAGGCGGCAAATCGATTGGGTCCAGCAAATCCACCTTGCCAACGACAAAATTCAGTACCGGCTTCTTTTTGGCAAAACGCAGGTGCTTGATCTAGGTAAAATGTACTCCAATCATTGCGGAAACCTAGGTGTACTAGTAGTTCATGTCCCGAGATTTGCAAAACGAAGGCTATAAACAGGCTAAGTATTAGGCCAATAATTAGGTGGTTGGTTAGTTGTTGGCGATCTTTGTCTGACCAGAGTGGTGCTAGTAAGAAAATGGCTAAACCTAAATATAGCCAGAGAATTTCGGTTCTAATTCCCCAGATAAAAGCAGTAATTAGGTTTGTTTCTGGGGCGAAAAGTAGAGTTGTCAAAACGGCGACTAAACTAAATGAGATTGTGATTGTAGCTAGTTTGTGCCATTTAATAACCTTGTTTATCAGCAATAAACCCGTAATGGCGAGAAGTATGATGATCAATGCTTCTTTCCATGCCTGAATTGCTAGTTTTATGATTGTGAAGTCGTTTAGGCCCAACTGATGTAAAAGGAAGGTACTAATTAAGGCATGGAACGGGCTTATTAACACTAAAATAGAACATAAGTAGACACTGATTTTGCTGATTTGCTTAATTGTTTTGCTTTTCATAAAAGTTGCTTATTTATTGTTAGCATACTTAGATTTATTGATAAAAAAAAGCCCTGTCTATTTGACAGGGCTTTGAATTGAGATTTGGCTGAGATTCCTTGATTTTTATAGGAATCCAATTAGTAGAATCGCTACGATATTTGCTACTTTAATCATTGGGTTGATAGCTGGGCCAGCAGTGTCTTTGTAAGGATCACCGACAGTATCACCTGTAACAGCTGCTTGATGAGCAAAACTACCTTTGCCACCATGATTACCCTGTTCGATATATTTTTTAGCATTATCCCAGGCGCCACCACCGGCTGTCATCGAGATAGCAACAAATAGACCTGTGATAATTGTACCAACTAGTAGACCACCTAAAGCAGCTGGTCCTAGGATTAGACCAGTTAGAATTGGAGCTACGATAGGGATTAGTGCTGGTAAAACCATTTGATTGATAGCACCTTTGGTTACAATGTCTACACATTTACCATATTCTGGTTTTGCTTTTCCTTCCATGATGCCTTTGATTTCTTTGAATTGGCGGCGAACTTCATTGACGACATCACCAGCAACTTTACCTACAGATTCCATAAGCATGGCTCCAAATAAATAGGGCAGAAGACCACCAATAAATAGACCAGCTAATACTTTTGGATCATCAATTGTAAATACGGAATCAAAACCGTTTTCGCTAAGTTTGTGTGTGTAATCAGCAAATAAAACTAGGGCAGCAAGACCGGCACTGGCAATGGCATAGCCTTTAGTTACGGCTTTGGTTGTGTTGCCAACCGCATCTAGTTCATCTGTAATTTCACGGACATCTTCACCTAATTCAGACATTTCAGCGATACCACCAGCATTGTCTGTGATCGGACCGTAAGCATCGATAGCTACGACAATACCAGTTAATGAAAGCATTGCCATCGCCGCTAGCGCTACACCGTACAGGCCTGCTAAGCTAAATGCGGCTAGCATACCAGCGACAATAAAGATGACAGGTAGTGCTGTTGCCTTCATTGAAAGTGCTAAGCCCGAGATAATGTTTGTTGCATGCCCAGTTTCGGAAGCTTTCGCAATATCTTTAACCGGTTTGAAGCTTGTGGAAGTATAATATTCAGTAACGAAGAATATTAAGCCTGTAAGGACGACACCAACGAGAATGCTACCGAAAATGTCGAACCAATGTAATTCGAGTGCTGGTGCATAGATTTTACTAACAAAATAAAGAGCGATAAGCGCTAAAGCACCAGAAGCGGCCAAACCTTTGTAGAGTGCGCCCATGATGTTGTTGCTTTTGCCTAGACGGATGAAGAATGTACCAATAATTGAGGCAATAATTGAGATACCGCCAATGACGAAAGGTAGTTCAACAGCTGCAAGCGATTGATTGAATGTTAGATAACCTAGAACAACTGTAGCAACTGCAGTAACTGCGTATGTTTCGAAAAGGTCAGCTGCCATACCAGCACAGTCACCAACATTATCACCAACATTGTCAGCAATTACAGCCGGGTTTCTTGGATCGTCTTCAGGAATGCCTTGCTCTACTTTACCAACTAGATCGGCACCAACATCAGCGGCTTTTGTGAAAATACCACCACCAATACGAGCAAAGACTGAAATTAGACTACCACCAAAGGCTAAGCCAATAAGTGCGTCGATATCTTGGAAAATATAGTAGAAACCGGCTACGCCCAACAGTCCTAACCCGACAACTAGTAAACCAGTAACACTACCACCCATAACAGCCAATTTGAGACCAGAAGCTAAACCATTTTTGGCTGCTTCGGCTGTGCGAACATTGGCTTTGACCGAAATGATCATCCCTAAATAGCCAGCTAGGCCAGAGAAAACAGCACCAATAATAAAGCCAATTGCCGTTGGCCAATTAATCAAAAAGCCGAGGACAAGGAAAACCAGTACAGCAACGACGCTAACTGTTTTGTATTGTCTAGCCAAATAAGCTTTGGCACCTTCTTCAATCGCTTTAGCAATTTCTTGCATGCGATCAGAACCTGCTGGTTTTTTAGAAATCCAGCGCATTAAAAATAAGCCATAAATAATGGCGATAGCTGCTGGCACGAGTGCCACATAGCCTGCTACAGTGTTCATTTTGAACAAGTTAGAGGAAATAATATTTTGAATCCGTTTGTTTTGACGGATGCTTAGCCGGAGTATAGGTAAATCACTTTGACTAGTCAAGGACGCTCTGAAAAATGCGAACTTCTGCGTCAACTGTGTCATTTGCTACTCATCGTATT
>CAZXGE010000041.1:0-7746 GCA_964640445.1 uncultured Candidatus Peribacteria bacterium | reverse complement strand
ATTTTCTCAATTTTTTCGGGTCCCAAATCTAAAATAATGGCATTTTCATTTAGATTTTCGAATTTAGCAATTTCGGTATTGCTAGTTTCGGAAATGGTTTCGGCTATGATCGTGTCTGTTGGTAGGATTAGGTTCACATTGTTGGCTTTGGCAGTTTCCATGATTTGTTGTGCTACAGCTACTTTCTCTAACTCAACTTTGGATTTACCAATTTCATAGCCTTGAGCTAATAAGAATGTATTGGCTAATGCGCCGCCAATAATTAGATTGTCAGCTCTTTCGGCGTAGTCATTGAGGATGCCGATTTTGGTGTCGATTTTGGCACCACCAACAATAACAGTTAATGGCTTTTTGATTTGGCCCTGGCGAATTTTTTCCATGGCGGTTATTTCAGCTTGTAAAAGTAAGCCAGCGTAACTTGGTAAATATTGGCAAATTCCAAATGTTGAAGCATGTTTGCGGTGAGATACACCAAAGGCATCATTAATGTAAATGTCGCCAAGTTGGGCTAATCTTTGGCTAAATTCTGGACTGTTTGTTTCTTCGCCTTCGAAGAAACGGATATTTTCGATTAGAATGATTGATTCTGGTGAATTGCCTGAGTTTTTGATGGTTTCTGAAGCTAGTTCTTGGTCGTAATTAATGAAGTCTACTTTATAGTTTAAGCTAGATTCGATAGCGGAAATGATTTGTTTCAGGGAAAGTTCTGCTTCGTATTTGCCTGCTTCGGGTCTACCTAGGTGTGCTAATAGTACAACTTTGCCGCCAAGTTTTTTGACGAGATCAATCGTTGGTTTTGTGGTTTTAATTCTAGTTAATTCCGTAACTTCGTTATTTTTGATTGGCACATTGAAATCAACGCGGATGATAGCGGTTTTATTGTTGAGATCTAGATTCTCAAAACTTTTTAGTTGCATGTTTAAAGCTTAATTATTCAAAAATAACGCGGATAAAGTAACACCAACAAAAACCAAAGAAAAGTGCAAATTGGCATTTCGTAAATAGCTTATTAATTGCGACTTTTTAATTATTTGTTTAAAGTTGTAGTTAAATAAATATAAAAATTGTATTGTTATGGTTTTTGCTCCTGATGATATTGCTTCTTTGGTTAAGCAGTTTCGTTTTTCTAATTATCTTTCTGCGGCACAATTATATTTGAAGGATAATTTTTTCTTAGAAGAAAAATTGTTACCAGAGCATATCAAAAAGCGGCAGTTAGGTCATTGGGGCAGTGTGCCTGGTTCTGCTTTTATTTATGTTTGCTTGAATTATTTGATTAAGAAAGAGCAATTGTCGATGATATATGTGCTGGGGCCTGGGCATGCGGCACCTGCGGTTTTGTCACAACTTTATTTGGAAGGTACACTTGGTGAATTTTATCCTCAGTATGCTCGCAATCGACAAGGTGCAGCCAATTTGATTAAAGATTTTAGTTGGCCAGGTGGTTTGCCATCTCATGTCAATCCGGCAACACCCGGTGCTATTTTGGAGGGTGGGGAGTTGGGCTATAGTTTGGCGACAGCTTATGGTGCAGTTTTGGATAATCCTGAGTTGATTGTGGCGACTGTGATCGGTGATGGCGAGGCAGAAACTGGTCCATTGGCGACGGCTTGGCAGAGTAATAAATTTATTAATTTGCGTGATAATGGTGCCGTTTTGCCGATTGTAAATATTAATGGTTATAAAATTTCGCAACCAACAGTTTTTGGTGTCATGAGCGATGAAGAGTTAACTGCTTACTTTACAGGGCTTAATTATTTACCTGTAATTGTTGATGTGACAGAGCTTGATCAGCCAGAAGCTTTTGAGTTAATGCTAAGTGGTTTAATGACTTGTTATAGTCAAATTAGAGCGGAGCAAGCACGAGCGAAAAAGGGTGATTTGTTGAAACCGAAGTTGCCTGTGTTGTTGTTACGCAGTTTGAAAGGTTGGACTGGTGTGAAAAATTATAAGGATCAAAAAATTGAAGGAAATCATTTGAGTCATGGTGTGCCAATTTTGGATCCACAATTGGATAATGAAAAATTGGAGCTGATTGAATCATGGCTGCGGTCTTACGCTGTTACTGAATTGATGGACGAGGTGGGGGCACCAAAGGCTGATGTGCTTAAGCACATTCCGGCTGGTGAGTTGCGTATGGGGATGAATCGACATGCTAATGGCATTTCCACTTACAAGGAGCTTAAATTGTCACCAATTGCAAATTTTGCAGTTAAGCTAGTTGGTACGGAGAGGGGTTGTAAGCAAGCATCGAATACTGACTTGATGGGTGCTTATTTGGCTGATGCACTTGTGAATAATAGTGTGGAAAAGAATTTGCGTATTTTTTGTCCAGACGAAACAAGTTCCAATAAATTAGATAAATTGTTTAATGTAACCAATAGGGCTTTTACTTGGCCGCTTAAGCAGCATGATGATAGAATGGCTCCAGATGGAAGAGTGATGGAGATGTTGAGCGAACATACTTTGCTTGGTTGGTTGGAAGGATATATTTTGACTGGTAGGCATGGCCTTTTTGCCTCTTATGAGGCATTTGTGCAGATTATTACTAGTATGGTAGATCAGTATGCTAAGTTTTTACGTCAATCAGAATTTGTGGATTGGCGACCGGAAACAGCTTCTTTGAATATTTTGCTATCTAGTTTGGGATGGCGACAAGAGCACAATGGTTTTTCTCATCAGAATCCTGGTTTTATTAGCAATATGCTCGATAAATATGGGCACTTTATGAGTATTTACTTTCCGCCAGATGCAAATATGACTTTGGTAACAACTGAAGATTGTCTGAAAAGGAAAAATGGGATTAATGTGATTGTTGCCGGCAAGCGTAATATGCCTCAATGGTTAACTTTGGAAGAGGCTCATCGACAGCAGGCGATTGGTTTGATGGAATGGGAATGGGCAGGTAATCGTCGTTATGATCCAGATGTTGTGATTGCTGCTTGTGGTGACTACATGACATTGGAGGCTTTGGCAGCTTGTCAGTATTTGCGTGAGCTAGCGCCTGAATTGAAGGTGAGGTTTGTGAGTGTGTCTGAATTGTCTTGCTTGGGGATTGGCGATGAACGGCATCCTTGTACAATTGGTATGAGCTTGTTTAATCAGTTGTTCACTGAAGATAAGCCGATAATTTTTAATTTCCATGGTTACCCTTCGGCAATTCATAAATTGGTACATGGACATCCTGCCAGTATGCGGATGTTTGTGCATGGTTATATTGATGAAGGCTCGACAACTACACCTTTTGACATGCAACTTGTAAATAAAACTAGTCGTTACCATTTAGCTTTGGATGCCATTTATAAGGCGAAAGCTTATAATCCTAGTTTGAATTTAGATGTGGATCGTCTTTGTAAGCATATCCAGGCTCAGATAGAATTGGACAAAAAATACATTTTAGCTGCTGGTGAAGATCCAGAAGCAATTGTTAATTTTTGTTGGCAAAACTAGCTTAAGTATTTTCGAGATGCTATTGGCTTGGTCTAAGTTTATGCTTTTTGAGCTTAGCTTAATTGATAAACCAGTTCATTTCTGATTTTAGTTTGCCTTCAACACGGAATCCGGACGCTTTTTTATGACCACCACCACCGAAGATGGAGGCGATTGCCGAAACATCGATATCGGTTTGAGTTCTTAGCGAGCCTTTGATGCCACCTTGTTCATCTTCTTTGAGTAAAATCGCGAATTTATTACCTTTGATCGTTGTTAGGTAGTCAATAAGACCTTCGCTATCTTTACTATTGGCTCCGGTCTCTTTGATGTCTTCGTTTGTAATGACAGATGAAGCGATTTGCTTTTCGTTTAGTTTGGCTCTTGATAAAACTCGACCCCACAGCTTGAGTTTATTGAGAGATGTTTGCTTGAGTAGATTATAGGTGATCAGTTCAATGTTAGCTTTTTTTTGAGTAAGATCACTGGCGCATTTTAAAACTTCGGCTGTGACATTGTCGTGCTGGAAGCTGCCTGTGTCAAAATAGAGTCCAGCCATTAGTGCAGTTGCGATATGTGGGGTAATGATGATTTTCTGATTTACAAAAAAGAGCCAAAGCATATAGGTTGTTGAGGCTGCTTTAGGCATGACCAAATTAAGGTTACCGAAATTATCATTGGAATTGTGATGATCGATATTGATAATTGGTGTTTTTTTGCTTAATAATTCTGGTTTTGTTTCTTGATATTTGCTCATGTAACTGGCACCGCAGTCGACAAAAATATAGAGATCAAAATCATCGTAATTGAAATCCTGTTTGAAACTTTGAGTTTGCGGGAGGAATTGGCAGTTTTCTGGTACTGGGTCGATACAAAGGCTAGTGGCTTTAGCTCCCCAAGGTTCGATGGCCATTTTTAGTGCGACATTTGCTCCGATTGTGTCTGCATCTGGTGATCTATGGGAAACTATACCAATCTTTTTTGACTTTTTGATCAGTTCGAATGCTTGATTTAGTAGTTCTGGTTCGATTGTTTGCTGCATGAGTTTTTGATTCCAGTTTGGTGGTTTGCCATTATTTAAGCTTAGATTTTTAATTGTTTATACTCGTTTTGTCAAGAAGATAGTCAATTAAGGTTGATGTTGTAAGCTGCCCTTAATTTTAGTTAATCAAGGTTATTGTTAATTAGGGAATTGAGTTTGTCTGGTCTAACTTGGCTGTGTTTTTCTAATTTGCGGTCGCTAGTAATGGTTAAAATATTTGGTCCCTCTTCACATAATCCTAGGCAAGTGTGTGGCTGACAGGATTTGATTTTGCCTTTTTCTTCGAGTTTTTTGCCCTCTTTAAATATATCTTCGCTAAATCTTAGACGGCAATTTTTTGCCATGCAGACATAAAGAGTGGTTTGTTTGTTGGTTGTGTTGAGGTGTTCTTCGTTCATTTATTTTTAATAACTTTTAGTAGTTGGTTAAGTGAATAAGTATTGATTACTTGTTCTTTGTTTAATTGGCCACGTCTAGCTTGTCCAATGGCTAGGTCCATAGTATTTAGTCCATCAGTGCTGTGAGCATCGGTATTAGTGGAAAACAGGCAGCCGAATTTTTGAGCTTCATAAACTAATTCTCCATTGAGATCTAGGCGTTGGGGTGAACCATTGATTTCTAGAATTGTGTTTGTAGCTTTGGCGTTGGCAAATATTTTTGACCAATCATTTGGTGATGCTTCCCGTTTGTTAATCATTGATGTTTGAGGGTGCCCGATGATGTGAACATATTTGTTGTTCATGGCTTTGATGATTCTTTCTGTATTGTCTTTGTTTAGTCCGGAGTGGATTGAAGCGACAACAATGTCGAATTGATTTAAAATTTCATCGGGGTAGTCCAAGCTACCGTCTGCGAGGATATCAACTTCGGTGCCGAATAAAATTTTTATACTAGTTTGTGATTGTGCTTCGGCTATTGCTATTTTTTTGTCTTGTAGTCGTTCGGTACTTAAGCCATTGGCAATGTAGCTTGTAGGGGAGTGGTCAGTGATAGCTATGTATTCATAGCCTAATTGCTCTGCTTTTTTTGCCATTTCTAAAATCGTATTTTTGCCATCTGAAAAATTTGAATGTGAATGTAGGTCGCCTTTGATGTCTATATTTTCGATTAATTGTGGTTGATTGTTTGTAGTTAAATTTTCTAGTTCACCAGTATTTTCGCGAATTTCAGGTTCTATAAATGGTAGACCTAGGGTTTTGTAAATATCATTTTCGTCTTGGCCGCCAACTTTAATTTGAGATCCGTTTTCTAATTTGAAAATACCGTATTCGCTGATTTTGTAGCCGAGATTTTTAGCGATTGTCCGAAGTTTGACATTGTGGGCTTTGGAGCCGGTGAAATATTGTAATGCAGCTCCGAACTCATCGGGTTTGACAACTCGGAAATCTAATTGAACACCTGACTTTAAATATACTGAAATTTTGGTTGGACCCTCAGCGATGAGTTGTGAAATTTCTGGATAAGTGTGGAAATGTTTTTTTAATAATTCAGGTTTGTTGCTACTGCAAATTATATCAATGTCGCCGACAATTATTTTAGCGCGGCGTAAAGATCCTGCGTAGTTGATTTTTTCGAATAATTCTGGCTTATTTTGGATGTGTTTGATTAAATCATTAGCTTCATCTCTGGCTTCTTTGAAGCTGAACTTTTGTCCTCTTTCATTGATCTTTTCGATTGATTCTAGAATTTTTTCTGCACTCTTTTTGCCCATGCCTGGTAAGGTTTCGACTGTGCCATCTTTGATTTTAGCTGTTAGGTCTTCTAGGTTTTGAATTTTTAAACTATCGTAGAATAGTTTGATTTTTTTAGGACCAAGATTGGGAACATCGAGCATGGGGAGTAGTCCTGCTGGTATTTCTTGGCTAAGTTTTTCGTAGGCGCTAATGCGTCCAGTTGTTAAGTATTCGTGGATTTTTTCAGCTAAGGTTTTGCCAATGCCTGGAATTTTGTCTAGAGCCTTTGGGTCATCTTTAATTGCTCTTAGGTCAATAGCCAGATTTTCGATTGTCAGTGCTGCTTGTTTGTAGGCTCGGATTTTGAATTTCAATGTTTTGTCGTGTTTGTATTCATCGCTTAAAATTTCGTAAATATCTGCGAAGTTTTGGAAGATTTTGGCGATTTGTTTGTTGATACTCATATTTTTTGCTTTGAGCTTGATTTGAAATGATATTACTCTTTGATTTTTAGTTCGGAAAGTTTAATTTTACAGTAATTGCGAATGTTCTTGTTACTGAGACAAATTGTGATGCTAGTAAGGATTAAAATTAGTGGAATAATTTTGGTAAATGGTTTTCTTGGGTTGGTAGTTTTGGCTTCATTTATAGGTATTAGGCTTTTAAGTTTGTTGATCGTGTCTGATTGTTCGTAGCTAATTTTGTAGTAACCATTGATTGTCAGTAGCTTCTCGTCAGTTGTTGATTTTTGATATTGGACTAAGAGGGTTTGTTTTTTGTTTGTTTGGAATTTGAGAGTTTGTAAATTTTTGTCGAATCCAATTAGTCTGCCTGTTGTTGTTTTTAGTTCTGGATTTTCCTGGTTTGGGGTTTTGTTTTTTGTCCATTGCCAATTGCTATCGCTATTAGTTTTGATTAGGCTGTAGCTTTCGTCTTCGGGCGCTTTCTCGTATTTGAGTTCTGAGCTTAATTTGTTTTGAAATGTGGCGATTTTTACTTGAGTTTGGCTGTTGCCTAGTGTGAATTTTTGTTCATTGTTATTGAGGAGAAAATAGCTTTGGGCAGGGATTGTTATCGTGTCTGGCAGGGTAGTGGTTTTGTCATTAATTAGTAGTTGCCAGTTGCCAATGTTGATAGGATTTGGGGATTTGTTGAATAGCTCGATCCATTCTTGGTTTTCATCTTTGCCTTTTGGATTAGGAAGTAATTCTGTGATACTGATTAAGGTTTCTGTGCTGCCGTTTTTGAATTTGCCGGGTTTGTTTGTCGTTGTTTTGGTTGTTGTGCTTGCTTTTGTCAGGGGTTGGTCACTAATACTTTGGGCTATTAGGATTGGTGTGTTTTCGTTTTTTGAATTGGAACTAACAAGATTGTCTCGGCTAATTATTTGACCTTCTGTTGATTTTTCATAATTGAATTGATCGATTATTTCTCCTGATGGTGACACTAGGAAAACAGTTTCGTTGCTATTGTTGAGGCTGATTTTTAAATCTTTGCCAGTAAATTCATAAGTTTGATTTGCAGCAATGATGATTGATTCACTAATTTTTTGTTGTGATTTGCTTAAGTCTTTGATGATCAAGTTCTGGATATCAATATTGG
>CAZXGE010000040.1:0-7902 GCA_964640445.1 uncultured Candidatus Peribacteria bacterium | reverse complement strand
GATTTGAACTAGTAGAATTAGTCTAATCTCTGTCACGAATTACTGTTTTAAATTTCCCAACAATATGCAACAGCCAAATCTAATCATCAATGGTGGCAAACCGTTAAAAGGTACTGTTCGAGCCGGCGGCTCTAAGAATGCAGCTCTGCCGATTATCGCAGCAACACTCTTGAGCAAGCAAGCGACCACTCTGACAAATATCCCGGACATTGCTGACGTACATACATTTTTGGAACTTTTAGCAGGACTTGGCGTCAAAAGCACCTTCGAAGCAGGTAGGCTAACCATAGACCCAGCTGGTTTAAGCAACAACAACCTCAACCCTAGTCTCGTCTCGAAAATGAGGGCATCTATTTTGTTTGCCGGTCCACTATTTGCCAGATTCGGTCAATTTTCCATGCCGTTCCCTGGTGGCTGCGTACTTGGCAAAAGGTCCATTTCCAGCCATGTCTTGGGCTTCAAAAGGTTAGGAGCTGAATCAATAGATACTGAATCTAACTTTTCGATGCGCCGATCACCCAATAAAGACCTAGAGCGGATTGTCATCCTACCGGAATTCAGTGTTACGGCGACAGAAAATATTTTAATGGCAGCTAGTCTCACAGAAACAACAACCGAAATCCGTGTAGCTGCGATTGAGCCACATGTCCAGGATTTATGCCATTTCCTCGTGGCTATGGGCGTCCAGATCGAAGGTATTGGCACACATACCCTCAAGGTAACCGGCAAAGCAGAACTGGATGGCGTTTCCGACTACAAAATCATTTCTGACTATTTACAGGCAGGCACCTTTTTACTTGCTGGTGTTGTCACGAATGGTGAAGTCACAGTTACAGATTTCAACCCCACTGAGCTCGATATTTTCTTTGAAAAACTCGAAGAAATCGGCGTTAAATTCACACGCGGCGACCGTTCAGCAACTGTTTACCCATCGCTTGCTAAAATGCAAGCTATCGAATCACTCAAAACGGGGATCCACCCCAACTTCCCAACAGATCTCCAGGCGCCATTTGTCGTGGCACTAACGCAAGCACAAGGTGTTAGTAAAATTTTTGAAACTATGTTCGAAGGTAGATTCCAGTACCTATTTGAGCTAGAAAAAATGGGAGCAAAAGTAGAACTGCTAAACCCACACCAAGCTCTGGTGATTGGAGGCAAAAAACTTAAAGGTGCTACCGTTTCCAGCTGTGATATCCGCGCTGGTGCAGCTGTAGTCTTAGCCGCCTTGGCCGCAGAAGGGGAAACCATCATCACCAATGTTCAATACATCCGCCGTGTCTATGAATTCCTAGAAGAAAAGTTAAAAAGCCTAGGAGCTGACATTGAACAAGAGGAAGAAGCCTAGATTAAACAAAAAACTGCTGCATATAATCGGCGTCAACATGCTTTCTGCGCATAATTGCTCGTCTTTTTCTGCTAAACTTTGGCATTAAAATCAGGAACTTGATCAACCAGACATAAAGATATGGCTCAAAAAGTGTCATATAACCCGTAAACAAAACCTCCCGCCTACAGATTGGCCAAAAATCATGAAGCAAAGTAGCGCCAAGTTCGTTTTTCAACAGAATTAATTTATGATTGCGATAAGAAAAAGTCTTTTGGAATCGTGAAAGATTTTTACGTTCATTGGCTATTTGCAAATAGCTATTACGCTTATAAATACCAGTTCCGCGCCCATGATGCGCGACCGCAGTAGGTACATACAAAATTTTATGACCAAAAAGCTGTAGCCGCCAAGAAACATCAACATCTTCCTTGTACATAAAAAAATCTTGAT
Organism: uncultured Candidatus Peribacteria bacterium; assembly: GCA_964640445.1. Lineage (GTDB taxonomy): Bacteria > Patescibacteriota > Gracilibacteria > UBA1369 > UM-FILTER-41-14 > CAZXGE01. The sequence goes on along the minus strand of CAZXGE010000040.1, from coordinate 6,125 downwards.
CAAAAACTTCAGCCAAAACTTCAATATCCGCCAAAGCTTCGATCACTTTGCGCCTGACCACGATCCACTATACGACGATCACGATAAGCCAAAAGACCACAACTGTCTAAAATCCTGGTCTTTTGTTGGCTAAAAAATTCATATTTATAGAGTTTGCCAACTGCAGCACCAAGAGAGCGATCCTGTTCCATTTTCTCAACTAAAATTTTGGCATAATCGGCCTCAAAAACGATATCAGTACCCATCAACAGCAAATAATCATAACCTCTCTTTTGCGCCAGACGAAAGGCAATTTCAGCCGCCCCAGCGTATCCATCATTTTTGCCAGTTTGATGAATAACTAAACTAGGTGCAACTTCACGCACAAGTTCCACGGAATTATCCGTAGATGCATTATCTAGAAACAAAAAATCCAAATTTTCAGCTTGTAGATCGAATAATCGCTCGCAAAAGTGCGGGATAAATTTGGCACCATTAAAGTTAATCGCAACTGCTAATGTTTTTGGCAATTAAAAGCTGATTAAATGCAATTATCGAAGATCATAGCAAATTAATCTTATTTTGGCAATCAACGACTATTCATTGCGTTTACGCCTAGCGAAATAGCGACCAGCGGCCAATGAGCCCAATGCCAAACCCACTAATCCAGGGCCTGTCTCTGGCAAAGTTATCTTAGTAGTTACACCTACACTTTCGTTACCGGCTCGATCAACTGCAGTCAACTTAAATGTATAAGTGGTATTTGCCATCAGATTATCGACAGTTGCAGTTTCCAACTGACTATCAGTATAAGTCCTAATCTTCGTGAAATTTTGCCCATCGACACTTTGGTACAAAACATATTCCGCCAAATCATTGGCTGTATTCGCACTCTTCACCCAATTAAGCGCCACAAGCAATTTTTGTAGATCCTTAATTGTCGCCGCTAATTTAGTTACATCTTCTGGAGCCAACTTATCTAACAAACTACTGCCCCCAAATTCAATAATACTATTTTGGCCAGTAATTAATTCACCAGTAGTATCTGTAACATTGGCAACAACCAAAGTATGAGCGGAAGGCTGCAAAGCATCAGTAGTCAACAAAACTAAACTCGGATCCTCCTCGTCCAATGTGTAGTTCTGGACGACAATCTTAAGATCTGGATTATTGTTGTTCAAGATTGTAAAAGGTGCAGGACCACCTTGAGCTTTTGTCGGTAATACAACTGGACGAGAAAATTTAACTGCCAGCTCAGTTGGCTTTAATTGTCGCACTTCAGCAACCTTAAACTGATCAACCGCGTTAACTGTAGTTACAATACTGGAATCATCATTACTAGCCAGCAAACTACTGCCCAAAAAATTAACAGTCAAATCAGCCTTAGCTAGGCTAGCACCAGATACTGATTTCAACTCATTGGGCAAAACCAAAAGATAATCACCACCTGGCTCTTGTGGCTCAGTTTTAATCACAAGTGTATCTTCAGTACCAGGAGCAAATTTAACTGCCACAACTTTAAGTGGCTTCTGATTAAATTCATAAATAATTCTAAATTTCTGCTCAGCACTTGTCGGCATCACAATTTTACTACCAAAACTCACAACAACAGTCTCACTATCCTGTGCCCTGACAGTCAATAAATCCAATTCAGCGCCGCCGTTACCGCCAGTAGTTGATTTTTGTGGCGTGGCGCTCACCTCCGGTTCGCTATAAAATTCTGATTCATTACCGGCTGCATCCACTGCTGTCACCGAAAAATAATAAGTTTGTCCGTTTGTCAAATCACCAATAACGACCTGACTAGCAGCATTTTTAGTCTTAATTGTTGGCAAATTATATGCCTCATTGTCACTAACAGGAGCTGTACCATGATAGACCTTATAATTCGTAGCTCCAGTTACGGCTGTCCAGCTAAGTTCAATCTGTGCATCACCAGGCTTAGCGATGACATTGGTCACAGTACCGACAGCAGCAACAGCCACGAGCGGCAAGGCCAGAACGGCTACAAATAGAGCCAAGACCACTTTTACAATTTTGTTTTTCATTTTTCATAAATAAATCTTGGAATATTAACATCATAAAAACCAACATTCCAGACTTAATCGCAACAAAGAACATTTCTGTAAATAGAACTTGCTACTTGCGTTTGCGATAGACTTTAACCTGCTCAATCACATTGCTTTCCAAATTGATCTGTTTCACCTGAACAAAGAGGTCGGCTGCTAATTCCACCTTCTCACCAACTTGTGGGTAACGATTAAGCTTATCCAAAACAATCCAAGCCATCGGATCGTTATCATCATAGCCCTCGACTACAGTTGGCAAAGCATCCAATACATACTTCAATGGCGTTTCACCACTAACCATAATTGTATCCTGATCTACATTTACAACCTCAGGACTATCTTCATCGGTATCATCTTCATCCAAAATCTCGCCGACAATCTGCTCCAAAATATCCTCCATAGTAACTAAACCTTCAAGCCCACCATGCTCATCATAAACGAAGCCGATATGCAAATGTCTTGTTCTAAATTCGTTAAACAAACTGTTGATTTTGCGTGTTTCCGGACAACGCAAGACATAACCCAATTTCAAATCAGCAAGCAAAGTATCCTCGGGAGTACCAGCAGCAGTCAACCTAAGCATATCCTTAACGGAAATCACACCAACGATATTGTCGATTTGCTCTTTAAAGACAGGCAAGCGCGATCTACTAGTTTCTGTGGCAAAATTAATGGCATCTTTAAGTGTTTTTTCCAAACTAATTGCATCTATACGCACCCTTGGTGTCATAATTGCCTCCACCTCAATATCATCAAACTCCAAAACATTCTCGATCAATTCTTGCTCTTCTTTATCCAAAGAACCTTCCTCTGTACCAATAGAGATCATCGCAATCAGTTCCTCCTCAGATACAGATTGAATATTCGTATTACCAAAGATCCGTAATATCGAAGAAATTAATTTCTCCAAGACCAAAATCAATGGATACAAGGCATATTCGACAAACAAAAGAATATAGACAAAAGCACTGGCAACTTGCACAGGATAACGATTGGCCAATGCCTTAGGAATAATTTCCGTAAAAACTACGATCAAAGCGGTCATGATCGCTGTAACAATAGCTAGGGACCCTGCACCAAAAGCACTACCAAGTACCACTGTCGCATAAGCGGTAGCACCAGTATTAACAACATTATTACCCAACAAAATTGTCGTCAGCATTTTCTGAGGACGATCTTTTAGGCGTTGGATCAAGCGCGCGCTGCGGTTTTTTTCCGGGTTTAACGCCTTGATTTTGGCAGGCGTAAGGGAAACCAAAGCAGTTTCACTTGCGGAGAAAATTGCGGAAATGAATAGTAGTACAGCCAGTATCAGGTAACTCGACGGCTCAGGTTCCATAAAAAATATCAACGATTACCAATATAATTTAGCATAGTTTTGTCAACAGGTCAAGTCTAGCGCCTCCCAAACCGTTTGGATCTTGCCTTGTTATGGGGTTTTGGGTTAGGATTGCCGCGATCTCTTTTTTGAATTTTCTAAAGCTTATCTACATGTACCAAATTGCCAAACTACATGCTCGCCAAGTTATTGATTCCCGTGGTAACCCAACTGTTGAATGTGAATTAACCTTGGATTCAGGCGCTTTTGGCAGTGCAATCGTACCGAGTGGTGCTTCGACTGGTATTCATGAAGCTCTGGAATTACGCGATGGCGATAAAACCTATTTTTTAGGGAAAGGCGTCAAAAAAGCTAGGGAAAACATCAAAACCACGATTAGCAATGCAGTTCTGGGAAGAAAATTTAGCAACCAAAGTGAATTAGATCAGTTTTTAATCGAGCTTGACGGCAGTGAAAATAAAAAAAACCTGGGCGCCAATGCGATTCTAGCAGTCTCAATGGCTTTCAGTAGAGCTGTTGCTGCGGCAGAAGAATTGCCACTTTATGCCATGTTTGGCAATGGACTTCGCCTACCCATGCCCATGATGAACATCATCAACGGTGGTCAACATGCAGAAAACGGCTTGAGCTTCCAAGAATTTATGATTATCCCCCAAAAAGCAGCCACATTCTCTGAAGCAATCCAAATCGGTGCGGAGATATTTCACAACCTCAAAAAACTACTTCACGATGCGCACTTTGGCGTAGCCGTTGGCGACGAAGGCGGCTTTGCCCCAAATCTAAGTTCAACAGAGCAAGCTTTGGATTTTATCGCTAAAGCTTCAGAACAAGCCGGCTATAAGTTTGGTGAAGATATCAAAATCGCCCTCGATGTAGCTTCCACCGAATTTTATGACGAAACAACCCACCTCTACACTATCAATATCGATGGCCAAGAAGTACAAAAAACAGCCAATGACATGATCAGTTATTATGGCGAATTAGTCGAAAAATACCCCATCGTCTCCATCGAAGATCCCCTAGCCGAAGATGACTGGGACAACTGGGTCAAACTCACTGCACTTATCGGTAATAAAGTCCAAATTGTCGGTGATGACCTCTTGGTTACAAATCCTGCTCGTCTCAAAAAAGCTATTGAACTAAAAGCTTGCAATGCCATCTTGATTAAACTAAATCAAATCGGCACCGTCACCGAAACACTGGCCGCAATCGACATGGCTCACCAAAATGGTTTCAATGCTATCATTTCACACCGTAGCGGCGAAAGCGAAGACACATTCATTGCTGATTTAGCTGTGGGTACAGCCGCCGGCCAAATCAAAACTGGCTCCATGAGCCGTACCGACCGCATCGCCAAATACAACCAACTACTAAGAATCGAAGACAGACTAGGGGAAAAAGCAGAGTTTTAGAAAAACCTACTGCATCCGCTCTACTAGCTGCTCCTGCTTCAGCTCTTCTTGTTCGCCAGTGCGCATATCCTTGAGCACAACTGTGCCTTTTTTGACTTCGTCTTCACCGCAAATTACCACCCAAGGAATACCCTTTTTGTCTGCATGTTTAAACTGCTTAGGCAGTTTCGCTTCATCGAAATAAAACTCGGTACTAACGCCCGCTTGTCTCAATTTCTGGGCAATACTCAGTGCACTTCCTGCTAGTTCGCCACCAAAATTGACTACCAAAACTTGTGTAGCCAACCGAGCTTCCGCCAACTGCCCACGCGCCTCCAGCGCCTCTACCAAACGCTCGAAACCAAAAGCGACTCCGACACCGGAAAACTGCTGTTTGCTAAACATCGAGCACAAATTGGCGTAGCGACCGCCGGCACAAATTGTGCCAAGGGAGCGGTCATTTCGCAAAATCACCTCGAAAATAATCCCAGTATAGTAGTCCAAACCGCGTGCTAAAGCTGGGTTGAAGACAATTTTCTCAGAACTGGCAAGTAACACCTTCAGATCAGCAAGATCAAAAGTCGCTAGCGCCTCCAGCAAGTTATCATTGCTCGCTTTTTGGAGAAGTAAAGTTTGAATTTGCTGAATTTGACTAGCAGTTAAACCTAGTTTCTCCAACTCTTCGACAACAACCGCCTCGCCAACCTTGTCCAATTTATCCAGAATCCGCACCACAGCCGTAAACCCATCACCATCCACACCAATACTTGCCAAAACTGCCGTAAGCAAGCGACGATCATTAATCTGAATCTCAAAATCGGCAAAACCCAGTGTAGTCAAAACCTGATCAATCACCAATACACATTCCAATTCCGCATTAACACTATCCGTACCAATAATATCGATATCGCACTGATAAAACTCGCGCAGCCGCCCTCTCTGTGGCTTGTCTGCACGCCAAACTCGTGAAATCTGATATCGCTTAAACGGCAATGACAACTCCTGATGATTCATCGCGAAATAGCGGGCAAAAGGCACAGTCTGATCATAGCGCAAGGCAATATGCCGATCGCCATTATCTTGGAAATGATATGTCAACTTATCACCCTCATCACCATATTTACCCAAAATCATTTCAGCATACTCAATAACTGGTGTTTCGATTGTGTCATAACCAAAACTTTGAAAAACTTGACGAATTTTAGCCATTACCAAATCGCGCTTAGCCATGGCCATCGGACCGTGATCACGGGTACCTTTGAGAATTTTAGGTTCGAGCATGAGGAAATTGGTTAACAAAATTAGCTTAACTGAGAACGAATTAGTTGCCAAACCTTTTTATTTGCC
>CAZXGE010000039.1:4989-8140 GCA_964640445.1 uncultured Candidatus Peribacteria bacterium | reverse complement strand
CTCACCACTAAAGCCAGACCATGGCAAACTTAGGGCTTTAATCAGTAGAATCTTATCTTGAGGATTATTTAGGCTCTTGATGGCAATAATAATTTGCTTAACAAAGTCCGAACTAAGTAAATCATCCGATGCACTATTGAAGTAGGGGATTTTCTGTTTGCCAAGCAAGCTGGCAATTTGCATTGCTTCAGCATTATACCTAACGATAATAGCCATCTCACCATAGGGTACACCGGCTTGATTTAATTCCCAAATACGGTTCTTGATTTGTTCCAACTCATTAGCTACATTATCCTGAATGACAAGCTTTACAGGTTTATCATCAGGTTTTTCTCGACCCCGAAGTCTAAATCCTGTTTCTTTAATTCTGGAAAAATTATAATCGATCAGATTGCCGCTGACTGCCAAAAGTTTACTGGAAGAACGGTAATTTTCCACCAAATTGATTTTCGTGGTGCTCGGGTATAATTCTAAAAATTTACGCAAATTCTCGACATTTGCACCCTGAAATCGATAAATAGCCTGATCATCATCACCAACCACAAACAAGTTGGGGAAATCAGACTTACTAGCCAGCAAATTCAGGATTTCACTTTGCGCTCCATTTGTATCTTGAAATTCGTCAGCCAAAATGTACTGATAACGCTCAGCATAGATATCTAGCAAAAACGGATGCGATTTGAAAGCAGCAATTGTCACATTGATAATATCATTGAAATCAAACAGAGACTGTCGCGATAGCTCCCGTTCGTACTCGGAATAAACAAGCGCCAATTCTCTATTTCTGGCAATGAACTGCTTTTGCTTTTTATAGGCAAGTGCTTTTTCTTTTAACTCGCCAGAGTCCAAGGCGGCTTGCAATTTTTCTGCCTCAAGCTCAACTAGCTCTCTGAATAATTCCGGGTCGATATTCTCTTGCTTCAACTTTTGAATCAGCGCATTAGCATCCTTTAAATAACCAATTTTATTATTTTTAAAAACCAAATCCTCCAATGGCAACTTGCGGAAAACCCCTTCCAAAAGCCGAAACCTGGTCAGATCGTCTAAAATCTTCCTTTCCTTGTGATCAGCAAATACCTCGGGGTGCTCCGAAATTATCCCGTTGTCCGTAAAAGTCAGCGCCAATATATTATATGGATCCATCTGCGTGTTTAGCAAAATATTAGCAATCCTCAAGGCCAATATCTGCGTCTTGCCCGTACCCGGACCTGCCAAAACCATTACCGGACCCTCAATAGAACTCACAGCCAATTTCTGCGCTTCATTTAACTTTGCCAACTCTCGATCGAAATTCTCACGCTGAAACATATCCAATTGCTATTTGTTAGTTTGTCAGCATCATAGCAAAAATAAATAGGCTAATCTATGAAATTTTTATGTTTTGCCTGCAAAGAGATTGTATAAAAAAAAGGCATACTATTACTCGCTGCGAAACCGCATCAGAATTATAATATGCCTTTTTCGTTTACCCTAATGCTTCTCTGATCTTCTTAACTGCAGCTTTGCCTACAGAATCGAGAGCCTCTAGTTCATCGTCAGTCGCTTTAGCTAGAGCTTTTTTTGTTGTGAAACCAGCTTTTACTAATGTTTCAGTCAGCTTAGCGCCCAAGTTTAGCTCATCCAATTCACTGGCTTCAGAAGCGTCTTCGCTAGCTTTTGGTGTTGGCTTTTTAGCTTCTTTAGTCGTTTTCGTACCGTCCTTTTTCGTCAATTCAGTTACTGACAAACCGATGCGGCGATTTTTGCCATCAACAACGATTACTTGAGCTTTTACTTTGTCGCCAATTTCCACATATTTAGAGATACTTTCAGATTCGTCAGTAGTGAAGTCGCTCACATGGATTAGGCCATTGATATCGTCTTCCAAAGCTACAAATGCACCGAAATCTTCCAAGCGTGTAATTTCACCATTGATCTCTGAACCTTCAGCATATTTAGCAGCAACTTTTAGCCATGGATCTTCAGTAAGTTGTTTCATACTTAGGCTAATTTTCTCGCTGTCGATACCGATAACTTTAACATCAACTTCGTCACCAAGTTTACCATAATCAGATGGGTCTTTAACATGACCCCAAGCAATTTCCGAAATATGAACAAGACCTTCGAGACCATTGAAAGTAACGAAAATACCGAAGTTAACAACACCACTAATTTTACCTTTAACATTATCACCAACTTTAACAGTCGAAAGTGATTTAGCACGCATTTCACGATAAGCAGCTTTCTCAGAAAGAATTAATTTACCAGAATCGTGATCGATATTGATAATTCGGACATCCAGTTTTTCACCAACAAGTTTTTGTAGGCGAGCCAAGATTTTAGCATGATCAGCACCATTGACACGAGGATAGTTCATCGGAGCCAATTGGGACACAGGTACGAAACCTTTAATACCATCAGTTTCAATCAGAAGACCACCTTTGTTGGCTTCGGAAACTGTAACAGAGATAACTTCTTGTTTCTCATGAGCATCAAGATAACGCTGCCATGTTTTCTTCTGACTTGCTTTTCTTAATGACAAGACAACTAGCCCCTCGTCATTTTCTGGTTCTAGAACAAATGAAGTAACTTCATCGCCCGGATTCAAACTTTTAACTGTATCGTGGCTATCATTAGCCTCTTTACCCAAAATAACCCCAGTGGATACACCACCAAGATCAACAAGTACACGATTTTTGTGGACAACAATTACGCGCCCTTCGATTAGCGTACCCGGTTCCGGAACGATAATTTGCGGAGAGTTTAACAGCAACTCCTCCATGCTGATTAATTTAGCATCAGACATAAAAATATTTTGTAGCTTTTAAAATATAGATCTAAGGATTTTTGAGAATTTTTATCCGCTACAAATAAAACCCCAATAAATCCCCGACATTATAAGCAAAAACAGGCGAGAGTCAACGGAATTTGAGCTGGAAACATCTGTACAATTAACACTATACAGAAATCCATAAATAGCTATTAAAGCTTTACAATGAATATTTCAAAATTAGGTTAAAGAATCCAAATTATCGTGGATATGCCTAAGTTCTCTAACTAACTCAGATGGGCGCTGTACGATTACACCTTTAGTATCCAAAAATGCTTTGTGTCTATTGATAATCGTGTCTCGATCTAGAGTCAAAAAACATCTTGCATCTAGCATTTTTGT
>CAZXGE010000039.1:1337-4979 GCA_964640445.1 uncultured Candidatus Peribacteria bacterium | reverse complement strand
AAACATTGAATACCATCATTTTTATGCGCTTTTAATTTATCTGAATTAATAGGAGGATTTTTAGTATACAAGGATGTGAATTGACTTATATATTGCTGCATTTCAAATTCTGTATTCTCACCTCCGATATATTCATCTCCCAAATTCGAACTCCCCAGAACTGTTCTGTAATCAACTTCAGGAATTGAATTTGCTAATTCCTTCAAAAATTGCATTTGATGACTAATCCTAATTTCCTCTGTATTAATTGATGTACGGCAAAGTCTCAATGCGAATTTGGTTGATTTGTGCAGTTTTATTATCAACTCAAATTCTTTCAATTCGCACAAATGTTCATTTTCTTTCTTACAGAAGGCAATTATCAAGCTTGTATCAATTAGAACTAGCATAATTTTAGTTAGGGCTAGTATTATTATGAATTTCAATTGGTGCTTTTACTTTGATAAGCTTCTTAACATGTTCAATTTTTTTTTGAAATTCATCAGAACGGCAGTCATCATTCCACTTCTCAAGAATTAGCAAAAAGGCAGACACGCAGATTTCGTATAAGTCCATTGGTGAAATTGCTTGAAATATATTATTTGTCTTTTTTCTAAGATCATCAGCTTTTTCATCAAATGAACCTACTAAAGCTAGATTAGATTTAGATAATGAAAAAGAATGCGTAAGACTATTTCTCAAATATCTAAGATCTTTTTTCCCAATTTTGCCACCCCGCTTTGAATTATTTTTGTACCAACTATTTTCTTTGGAAAGACAAAATGTTTCGATAAAGCTATCAATAGCATCATCACTTGCGTTTCTAAGTTGCTGTTCGTCGTCTGTTCCAATATCATATGCAGTCCATAATACTCTTAATGTTTCAAGGTAAGCGAATAAGACTATCATTTGTGATCTGAGTGGGGGGATTAGTGTTAACTTATTTGCTATGCTAGACGGATCTTCTTTGAATTGAAAGTCACACTTAATACTATGCTTATTAAGCATTTCTGCTTGTCTTTTTGCAAAATCCATTAGTTCTAAATACTGCTCTCCAATGTCCTTAAGCTTATCGCAAAATGATAAAAAATTCTTAACTTCCTCATCTATATTCATTATAAAATTAAAAATTCCAGTTAAATCAGGTGAAATAACTATAGACTTACCATCTATTCGTATATTTGTATGCTTTTCCATTTTGAAAACAGTTATTTAACCGCCAAAACCTCCTCCAAAATTCCCATCATCTCCTCAAAAGTTTCCACTCGCACCAAACGAAAGCGGAAATCCGTAGCGCCAGGGAAGCCTTTGATGTAATTGGCCAGATGTTTGCGCATTTCTAGCATGCCAACTTTTTCACCTTTGTGTTCAATCGAATATTGCGCTTGCCTGATGGCTACTTCAATAATTTCGGCAATTGTTGTTGGTGGGGTATATTCTTTGCCATTAATGTAATCGATAGTTTGTCGGAAAAACCAAGGACAGCCAAATGTGGCTCGCCCAACCATGATTCCGTCGATCACACCATCCGTTAAGCGCTTTTTGGCAATTTCCGGACTGACAATGTCACCATTGCCAATTACAGGAATCGATACATTTTGTTTGACCAAATAAATTGGATCCCACATTGCTTGACCAGTATATTGCATAGCCGTGGTGCGCCCATGTACGGCAATCGCCTTAGCCCCGGCGGCCTCCAAGCCTTTAGCAAACTCGATCAATTTTTCCGGATCATACTGCTCGTAACCCAAGCGGATTTTTGCTGAAACATCAAGATTTGTCGCCCTGCTCATATGATAAACAATTTCCTGTGCCAGATCTGGGCAACGAAATAGGGCAGAGCCATGACAGGAATTAGTCACTTTTTTTGACGGACACCCCATGTTGATATCGATCGCCGCCGCGCCCATCTGCTCAATAATTGGCGCGATTTCCACAAAATGTTTAACTTCTTTGCCAAAAACTTGCACGATCAAAGGCACTTCCTCGGGTGTAAAGCTAATTTTTTCAAAACTTTTACTACTGCCATACTTAAGACCATCGGCAGATGTGAACTCTGTATAACAAATAATTTCGGGCGAAAAAGACTTAACCAATCTGCGATAAGAAGAGTCAGTATAGCCCTCCATCGGAGCTAAACAGTAGATTGGTCCCTTCTTTTGTTGTTCAGCCCAACGAAACATAGAAAAGTTTAAAAATGTCTAAACATTTCTAAATGATTTAGCCAAAAAGTCAACTAGAATACTTCAGAATCAAGCTCCAAATCTTCACCACCAACTTTTTCCAAATCGGGGATTACATTGTCGATAGCGCCCCATTTGCTTTCACCATTCTCCGGTACAACAAGTGTCACTTTATCGCCAACTTCAGCTTTGTAGTAAGTGACAGCAGCCGTTAAAACTTGGTAAGCTTTACCTTCACCGATCACTTTATAGCGGTTATCTTCACGAATTACTGTTCCTAAAATATGTCTACGCGGAGCTGGTCCAATTTGCTTGTAAATAAAGCGTCCATCAGCTGCAATAATCAGCTTGAGCTCATCACCAGGTACAAGTTTGGATTTGCTAGCGTAGTTTGCTGGTACAGAAAACTCTTCACCTTCGGGTGTAACCATCTTTTCACCATTAAACACACCTTCATAGAAAGGAGCATCAATATCAGCTTCTTGGTTGCGAGCTTGAACTTCAGACAGTTTTAGATTAACTAAGGCATTGCTACTATCTTGGCCAGTTAGCTCTGAAAGTAATGTTTGAGCTGATCGGATGCTAGACATAGCATTGTCGATCATTTCCTGGATTAGTGCTAGTTTCTGGTGAAACGACATGTGTTTTGATAAAAGATATTAGAACATAATACCAAAAAAAGACAAAAATTTCAAGAGTCTTGATATAGATTCTTCAATAACCCTATTTACAAAATACTGTTATATTTTCTTGAATATGATGCGGTCACTCGTTGCACCAGTGATACGCAGGTCAAAATATTCATATTTTTGCTCTCTAAAGCCAAGTTTACTTTCAGCATCTCGCAGCTTATTAATTTGCTTTTTAGGATCATAACCAAGGTCAATCCAGGTCACAAAGCCAGCTTCAGTCTTGAGATGTAGTTCTCGTGCAACTAATAAATAATTAAGCTCAACGACCTTAAGTTTAAGTGTTTGTTCAAAATATGACTTGGTCTCAAGCATCAAGGCCAGTAAATCAGATTCAATATATGGATCTTTGGAACTAGGGAAGTTACTAGCACGAACATTCAGTGTCGGCAATTTGGGCTCAGTAGTACCAATGCCCACAATTAGCCCACTGCGGTTAATTGTGTAATTTTTAACAGCTCCATCAACGGTTACTGCTAGATTAGCAATTACAGGAATCTCCGCGATCTCTATATTTAATTTATCCGGAAAATCCCGATCCAAGCTTAGGTCACTTAAACTTGCCGAAAAGTTACCAAATTTTTCCACAACTTCCGTTTGCCCCACCAAAAACAAGTTTTTACCCAAAAAGCGAGAAGCTAGTTGATTCAATCCAGCATTAGTACTCAATTTACCATTTTCTAATAGTGCAACCTGCTTAATTACAAAGTAATCAGTCAAAAATACTGAGTAAAATGCCAGTAGAAATAATGCTAAAGCAAAAATCCCGTAAGCTTTTACGGGTAGTTTTG
>CAZXGE010000039.1:0-1327 GCA_964640445.1 uncultured Candidatus Peribacteria bacterium | reverse complement strand
AACAATTTCGCTATGGTATTTGTTTTTTCATTGATCTGTCTCCGGAACTCTGCCGTATTGATCTTGTACTTACCCTCTTTAAAATAACTCTTTTTCTTCCTGACTTGCTCAGAGAAAAAACTTTGCTTGGGGTCAAACATAGTTTTTAAAGAGCTTGTCTAGCGGCTTCGATACGAGTAGCTTGAGCAGCTCTTCTTTCTTCACGGCGGAAAGCAGCTTTAGCTTTGTTAGCTCTCTTAGAAAGCTTAGATTTTGGTCGAATATTACCAACCAAACAGTGTTGGTGGCTAGATGAACGATTAGTCATAATTATTACTTAAATTTACAAAGGCGATTTTTACCTTTTTTCGGGCAAAAGGTCAAGCGAATCAACCATAATTGTTACAGGTCCATCATTTACTAAGCTGACTTGCATATGGGCACCAAATTTACCTTTTTTTACTGGTCGTCCAAGTGTAGAAGCTAATTTATCGCAAAACTGATCATAAACAACCAGCGCTGAAGCTGATTTCATCGCTCTGCCAAAATCTGGTCGTCGGCCCTTTTTGAGTTCTGCATAAAGCGTAAACTGAGAAACTATCAAGACTTCAAGCCCAGAATCGATCAAGCTTAGTTCCAGTTCCTTGCCACTAGCTTGATCGGGAAAAATTCTGAGATTGCTAATTTTTTCAATCAATAAATCCGCATGTAACTCAGTGTCGATATCTTCAATACCCAATAAGATCAATAAACCAGAGCCGATTTCAGCAATCAACTCTTGGTTTACTTCTACACTAGCACTTTGGACTCGTTGGATTAATGCTCGCATATTTTCCAGAGTTGCTTAACCTTGGTTTGGCATTTCCGGATTGCCAGCTTGGTTTGCTTTGTTGGCGGCTTCAAACTCTTTCATTCGGTTTTGGAAATCCAAAATCGCGTCTTGTAGTAAGGTCATGAAAGACTTAGCTACATCATGATTAAGATTAAGGCGAGAGATAATGTCAATGCGGCGAGCTTGTCCCGGCTGTATATAACCAAAATCCAAAACTACTTCATTGCGGTTTACATGTACAGAAACTGCATTCGCATACTTACCAGCACGATTCTCATCATCAATGTGAATTTGAAAATTTTGAGCCGGGTCTGCTTGTTGTTGTTGGCCGGCACCTTGTTGTTGATTTTGATCCATAATTTTTATAGTTATTATTAATTACCCCAATCCTACTTTAGTTGTAAATTTTCCTCAAGCTTAAAGCTCCGTGTCTAGTGTTAATTGTTCAATACGATTTTCGATAAACCTCAAAGTCTGCGGCTGGGTCATTTCTTGGAATTTTTCTGATTCCTCGAT
>CAZXGE010000038.1:2172-8239 GCA_964640445.1 uncultured Candidatus Peribacteria bacterium | reverse complement strand
GACCTACTACAAGTCATTTCCGTAATCGTACTAGCTATTCTTCCCGCCTTTGTCTGGAGCTATATTTTCCTGGGCAAAAGTGATGAATGCCGCTCTACACTGCTAAAGGTGTTTTTCTGGGGTGGGCTTGCGACCTTGCCACTACTTCTCTACCGAATGTCTTGGCAATTTTTTCCTTCTTTAAATTTCATAGCCAACATCAAAGAGCAAACATCAGAAACAACCATCATGCTTGGTGATGGCATCAACTTTCCGATTGCCCACCTCCTGATCTTCATGACGATTGGGATGATCGAAGAAATACTAAAAGCTTTTGTGATCAACAAATCAGTGCCAAAGAAACAGATCAACAGCATTGCCGACGCGGTCGAATACAGCATCGCTGGCTCCTTGGGCTTTGCCTTTGTTGAAAACATTTTCTACCTAGGCGAAGTTTACACAATCATCGGCAGTAGCGCTATTATTGCCATGTTTGTCTCCAGAGCCGTCTTTGCTACTTTTGCTCATGTCCTATTTTCTGCTATCTTTGGTTACTACCACGGCATTGGCCTCTTTGCCAAAGAAAACATCAAAGATCTAGAAACAGTGGGCGACACAGCCTCATTGGAGCAAAGAATGGGCTTTCGCGTACCATACCTTTGGAAAGTAAGAATTTTCCGAATCGAAGAGCTGCTTGTTGGCCTTTGCTACGCCGGCGCCCTACATGCCTTTTATAATATCTTCCTGGAAATGGGCTACAATCTGTTCTTAATTCCCTTCTTGGTCTTTGGCACCATGTTTGTTAGCCGACTACTCAAAAGAGAAAGCGTCCGTGCTGTAGCTAACTTCGGCAACTAGAACTGTGGCCAATTTACAAGTTGCAATAAAGAAACAGTACAAATATAATTTGTATGCTAGAAATTCATTAATTGAATTATGCAGTTACAAGTTATCAATTTAGCAGCTAGAAATACTCGTCGTCGCCGTCTTAGTGGCTTCGGGTTTTTGCTGTTTTAACTTTTAACAAAACTAAAACTAGCGATTACAAAACCTTGAGCCGAAACAATTCGTTCGGCTCTTTTTTTATTTATTTAACCTTTAAAAATGAAAACAATCGGTATCCTAGGCGGCCTAGGCCCTATTGCCTCCGCACAACTTTACATGGAAATCCTTAAGCTTTGCCAAAAGGAGCATCAAGCAGTTCAAGATTACGACTACCCCAAAATCATTATCGTAAGCCTGCCACTTCCGGATTTCGACGAACATGGCAGCACCGATTCCTCTCAAACTCAAGCACTTGTTGAAGCAGCACTAAAGACCCTAGAAGCTGCTGGTGCTGATTTTATCGCCATGGCCTGTAATACAATCCATCTACTTTACCCTCAACTGGTCAAAGCTGTAAAAATCCCGATTATTAATCTGATCGAAGAAACAGTAAGTTACTTTCAAAATTTTGCTTATCAAAAAATTGGCATCATCTGCTCGGCCGAAACTAGCAAATCCGGACTTTACGCCCAGACCTTCCACAAAAGAAAACAAAAACTAATAACGACAAACCAAAAAGACCAAAAAGCAGTAACCAAAGCTATAGCGGCGGTAATGGGTGGCACAATCAACGATGTAACCCGCCACGAACTCACCAAGGTCGTGCATTCTCTAGAAAATGCGGGTGCGGAAGTTTTGCTTGTCGGTTGCACCGAGCTGCCATTAGCCCTAAATCACCAAGACATTAGAATCCCCGTTATAGACGCCACCAGAATTCTAGCCATGGCAGCAGTTAGTCGTGCTTACGCAACCACCGACAGCGATCAATAGCGACTTGTGCCCAAGGCAATTATAGCTTCCTAAAATCACTTTGTTTTTAGCTCAAATTCACTTATTTTATTATTAAATTAATCTGCATCATGGATTTACTCAAACAAGAATTATCGCAACTGATTGCCGACACACTAGGTGTCGATATTGCCGATTCCGGACTAGAGAACCCCAAAGACCCTAGCCATGGCGAATATGCCACTACCATCGCCCTCAAACATGCGAAAAAACTAGGCGTAGCACCACAAACACTAGCGCAAAAATACCTGGACCAACTAGAAGCTGTTTTGGCTCAAGATTACACCCTAACCCTTGCCGGTCCCGGTTTTATCAACATCAAACTCAAAGACCACAAACTCCTAGCTGAGTTCAGCTCGACTCTTGAGCTTGGTATCAAAAATTACCGCATCCCCCAACCTGAAACTACCAAGACAATTATCGTCGAATATTCAGATCCCAATATCGCCAAACCCCTTGGCATCCATCATTTGCTGGCGACAATTATTGGCCAAAGCCTGAGCAATCTCTACCGTTTTTTGGGCTACAAAGTCCTAGCAATCAATTATATCGGCGACTACGGCACACAATTTGGGAAACTAATTTATGCAATCAAAACTTACGGCAACCAAGAAGAAATAGCCCAAAATCCGATCAAAGAATTACTAAAACTTTATGTTCGCTTTCATGATGAATTAGAAAAGGACCCCAGTTTAGCTGACTTCGGTCGTTTAGAATTCAAAAAACTGGAAGACGGCGACCAGGAAAACCGTGAACTTTGGCAATGGATTTGCGAAGTCAGCATGCAAGATGTCAACCGTACTTACGAGCTTCTTGGTGGCATCCAGTTCGATCAGATTGTCGGCGAAAGTTTTTTCGAAAAAATGATGGATCCGATCGTAGAGATGGGGCTGGAAAAAAAAGTATTTAGCGTTGGTGAAGGCGGGGCTATCGTTGCCGAATTTAGCGACGAGAAACTACCTACCACAATCGTCAAACGCAGTGATGGAGCCACAGTTTACCTCACTCGCGATCTAGCCAACCTCAAATACAGACTAGACAACTATGATCCAGCCAAAATTCTTTATGTCGTTGATGTTGCCCAAAAGCTACACTTCGAACAAGTCCGAGCCATTAGTCAAAACTTAAATTTCATCCCCAAAGATGACACCATTTTTGCACATGTAATTTTTGGTCGCATGAGCTTTGCCGATGGCAACATGAGCACGAGAAAAGGTAATATCATCGAGCTAAATGATGTTTTAGAAGAAGGTATCAGTAGATCACTAGCGGTGATCAAAGAAAAAAAAGCCGAACTCACAGAGTCAGAAACTGCGGCTGTCTCGCGCAAAGTTGGCATTGGCTGCATCAAATACGCCATTTTGTGCCAAAATAGAACGACAAATATCGTTTTTAGCTGGGATAAAGTTATTAACTTCGAAGGTAAGTCCGCGGCCTATCTGCAATACACATATGCTCGCACTAGCAGCATCGGACGCGAAGCCGCCAACCTTGGGTTAACAAATACTTTCAGCGACCAAGGGCAACAACCTGAACTAAACGATCACGAACGCCAACTAATTGCCAAGTTAATCAAATTTCCCGAAACCCTATACGAAGCCACACACGAACAAAAACCACATCTAATAGCCGATTATCTCTTTAAACTTGCTCACCAATTCAACGCCTTCTACACCAATTGCCCTGTGTTAAAAGCCGAGCATAACACCCGCGACTTCCGCTTAGCACTCACCAGCCATGTTGCTGAAACAATCAAAACTGGACTAGATCTATTGGGCGGGATTGAAGTGCCGGAAAAAATGTAGGTTTTGCCGGATTAGAAAATGACGACTACCCAGATTTTCCCTAGACATTAATTTCGTTTTTCGTTAAATTCAGCTTTGCTAAATGGAGGGATGGCAGAGCGGTCGAATGCGGCGGTCTTGAAAACCGTTAGACTGGCGACGGTCTCCTGGGTTCGAATCCCAGTCCCTCCGCCAAAAAAATCATTTATCACTTTCCGGGGGTGGCGCGCATTCTTTTAAATGATTTTGCCGATGGCAAGATTCAAATAGCTACTGTCATGGTAACAAGAGATCAAAATAATTTCACAGCAAAGGAACAAGCACTTATTGATGAATCAATTGTCTTATTCTACAAAAATCCTTTAGAGGCAAATATAAAGGTTGTAATTCCATTGATGCGGCTTTTGATCTAAGAGTTATTTTTAAACAAGAAAAAAATTATTTCGTGGTAATTCTACTCAAAGTCGGGAGCCATAACCAGCTATACTGATGCTTACTAACCTCAAGCCACAGGCTCTTGGATTGACTTAGCCATTGATTCCATTATAGACTTTTGCCAAATAAATCTAATATCAATTTTGCACCATGGAAAATTCAGTCCCCCCTACTGCTAGCGACTCATTTGGCAGTATTTTCGTAACAGCTTTTCGCTTATTTAGAGAGAATTTAGCTTTGATTTTGGGGCTGTTTTTATTTAGCAATGGACCATCAGTGTTTTTAGACTGGCTAAGCAAAACGAGTACAGATCCGGAACTAGCAACTACAATGGGCTCAGTATCCTTGATTTGGTATATGATTTTTCCCATCTTGGCGATGTTGATAATTACGATTTCAATCTTAAACAAGACTAAAAGCCCAGAAGAATCTTTGGGACAGACTACCAATTTTGCCTTCAAGGTTTTTCCAAAATATTTTTATACGCTTTTAATGCAATTAGTTTTTACAATGCTATTATTTTTACTTTTTGTAGTCCCTGGAGTAATTTATGGAACCTACTGGTCTTTTGCCACTATGGCTACTTTATCGACAGGCAAATTTGGCAAAACTGCCTTGATGCATAGCAAAGAGTTAGTAAAAGGACGCTGGTGGTCCACTTTTGCTAAAATTATTGGCCTAACACTTTTTGTAATTTTAACAGCCATATTAACAACTGTGCTTCTCAAATCGATTACAGGTACAACAGACAACGTTATTTATTTGATCACAAAACTAGTTTCAGATATTTTCCTTGATGGCTTCACCGTCTTACTTTTCCTAGCTATGTACTTAAACTACGAAGCTACAGCAAACAAAACTCAGCCAGCTGCAAACACTTTAAATTAACCTAAATTCAATGCCAACCCCTAACGCCTGTACAAGCTGCCTCATGCCTTTCCATAAAGACCCTGGCCATCGCGAAAACCCTAATTATTGCAGTTATTGCTTTCATGATGGCAAACTGGCCTACGAAGGCAGTGACCTCAAAACATTTCAACAAGTTTGCTACCAAAGCATGCTTAGTCATGGCACCAATAAATGGCTAGCTAAACTGTATACATTCATGATCCGCTTTGCACCCCGCTGGCGCCAAAAGTAAAACTTAAAAACCATCAAAATGCTCAAAAGAAACTACAAAATCACGATCGCTGCTAATTTAGAAAAAATTTGGCAGGTGCTTTTGGCTAAAGATTCCTATCCTCTTTGGACTGCAGTTTTCAGCCCGGGATCTTTCTACCAAGGAGAGATTATTGTTGGCCAAGAAATCCGCTTTGTCGCACCCAGCCCCAACGGGAGTAATGATGGTATGATCAGTAGAGTCGCGGAATTCATCCCCAACCAAAAAGTTTCCTTCGAACATCTGGGCATGACAATCAATGGCGTTGATGACTTAGATAGCGACGCTGTTAAGAGCTTTACTCCAGCCTTCGAAACTTACGAAACGACTGCAAAAGACGGCATGATTGAGCTCAATATCTTCATGGATATCAGCGAACCCTATACTGAGTATTTTGACCGTGTCTGGCCTTATGCGCTGGAGAACATTAAAGCATTAGCCGAATCTGATTCTGTCCAAAAAATTACAGTTTCCTCAGTGGTCAATGCCAATCTGGATGCAATCTGGTCGGCTTGGACTAAGCCCGAACACATCATCAATTGGTATGCCGCCAGTGCTGACTGGCATGCGCCTAAAGCCGAAAACAACCTACAGGTGGGGAGTGAATTTAAGATTCGCATGGAAGCCCGCGATCAAAGTGTCGGTTTTGACTTCACTGGCAAATACGAAAAAATCACAGACCAAGAGCTTATTGTCTATAAAATGGAAGATGGTCGACTGGTAGATATTAGTTTCCGTGAGCTTAGTCCGGGGCAAGTGATGATCATTGAAATCTTTGACAAAGAAAACATCCACACACCAGAACAGCAACAGGCTGGCTGGCAAGCGATTCTCGATAATTTCCGGATTTACTCCGAAAATCTGCCCAAGTAAAACT